>NZ_JBTOQC010000014.1:0-121010 GCF_055284095.1 Pseudomonas sp. HP_08
TCGCCGCCCCCGGCGCGGTCGCCCGCGCCACCGCCCCGCCCCCGGCTGCTTTTGCAGTCGTAAATTTTCAGCGTTTCCGAGATTTTGCGAGCGCTACGCACTCGGTCGCGGGCAAGCGCGCTCCTACAGTGGTGTGTGCCAGATCAGGCGTTGGCCAGTTCTGCCTCTTTGGCTTCAGCCTTTTTGCGTGCCATCGAGGTGCGCATCTTGATGTTGATCGCTTCCACCGCCAGCGAGAACGCCATGGCGAAATACACGTAGCCTTTTGGCACATGCACATCGAACGCTTCGGCGATCAGCACGGTGCCGACCACGATCAGGAACGACAGGGCGAGCATCTTCAGCGACGGGTGCTTGTCGATGAAATCGCTGATCGCGCCGGAGCAGAGCATCATCACCAGTACCGCCACGATGATCGCGGCGACCATCACCGGTACATCCGAGACCATGCCGACCGCAGTGATCACCGAGTCCAGCGAGAACACGATGTCGATGATCGCGATCTGCACGATGGTGTAAAGGAACATGCCGCCGGTGCCTTTTGGTTCTTCGCCGCCCTCTTCTTCACCTTCCATGCCCTGGAAGATTTCCTGCGAGCTTTTCCACAGCAGGAACAGGCCGCCGAAGAACAGAATCAGGTCACGGCCCGAGATGCCCTGGCCGAATACGCTGAACAGGTCGGTGGTCAGGCGCATGACCCAGGTAATCGACAGCAGCAACAGGATGCGCGTGACCATCGCCAGCGCCAGGCCGAACAGCCGGGTGCGTTGTTGCATGGCTTTGGGCATGCGGCTGACCAGAATCGAAATCATGATGATGTTGTCGATTCCCAGAACGATTTCCAGGGCGGTCAGGGTAAAGAAAGCAACCCATATTTCGGGGTTGAGTAGCCATTCCATCTACGTTTCCTCAAGCGATAAAAAATCGCCGCCAGCACAGGCTGACGGCGATCAGGGGTGGTACAGGGAAAATCAGACGCTGCTGACGAGCGGGAAGATACCCATCACCAGTGCCGCGACCATGATGCACAGGCACACCAGGATCGCCCATTTCAGGGTGAAGCGCTGGTGGTCACCGAAATCGATACCGGCCAGGGCCACCAGCAGGTAGGTCGACGGCACCAGCGGGCTGAGCAAGTGAACCGGCTGACCAACGATCGAGGCGCGGGCCATTTCGACGGCGCTGATGCCGTAGTGCGAAGCGGCTTCGGACAGCACCGGCAGCACGCCGTAGTAGAACGCGTCGTTGGACATGAAGAAGGTGAACGGCATGCTCACCAGCGCGGTGATCACCGCCAGGTACGGGCCCATTGCATCGGGGATCACTGCCAGCAGGCTCTTGGACATGGCGTCTACCATGCCGGTGCCGGTCAGGATGCCGGTGAAGATACCGGCGGCGAAGATCAGGCCGACCACCGACAACACGCTACCGGCGTGGGCCGAGACGCGGTCTTTCTGGTCCTGCAGGTTCGGGTAGTTGATGATCATCGCGATGCTGAAGGCCACCATGAACAGCACCGGCAGCGGCAGCAGGCCCATGATCAGCGTGACCATCAGACAGAAGGTCAGCGCACCGTTGAACCAGATCATCTTCGGACGACGGGCGTCAGGGAATTGCGAGACGCTGATTTCGCTGTGGTCGATCTCGTCGCCGGCCAGTTGCAGCACGCCCAGGCGGGCCCGCTCACGCTTGCCGTAGAAGTACGAGATGGCCAGCAGGCAGATCACACCGGCCGCCATGGCCGGGATCATCGGTACGAAAATGTCCGAGGCATCCACATGCAGGGCACTGGCTGCACGCGCCGTCGGGCCGCCCCAAGGAGTCATGTTCATGATGCCGCCGGCCAGAATGATCAGGCCGGCCATGATCCGCGGGCTCATGCCGACGCGGCTGTACAGCGGCAGCATGGCCGCCACGCAGATCATGTAGGTGGTTGCACCGTCACCGTCCAGCGACACCACCAGCGCCAGCACCGCAGTGCCGACCGAGATGCGCATCGGGTCGCCCTTGACCATTTTCAGGATCTTGCGCACCGCAGGGTCGAACAGGCCCGAATCGATCATCAAGGCGAAGTACAGAATGGCGAACATCAGCATGACGCCGGTCGGCGCCAGCTTGGTGATACCGGCCAGCATCATCGGGCCGATCTGCGGACCGAAGCCGCCGAACAGGGCAAAAATGATCGGCACCAGAATCAGAGCGATCAGCGCGGTCATGCGCTTGCTCATGATCAGGTACATGAAGGCAATGACCATGGCAAAGCCAAGGAAAGTCAGCATGGCGAAACTCCAGACGTAATGCGGCCAGGGAAACCGGAAAAGGAAAAGTCAGTTCGGGTCAGCGAAGGGCTGTCTGGGTGCTGTCCTGGGAGGGGCGCGTAACGAGGGTGTACAGGGGGGAAGCAAGCATTTTAATCACCGTTATTCTTGTTGAGTGTCCGGGGGCTCTTGGCAGCCGCCCTGGCTTACCGGTCTGTTGCCGGTGCTGAAGGCGATGCTAAGCCCCCAAGCTTTCAGCCAGCTTTCAGTGGATCAAAGTTTTCTATGGATCCATTGATGTTTATTCAGGGCGATTAACGGTTACTTTTGTTTGACTGATTCCATGGTTTGGCTATTCAATGGATCCATTAAATAAAAACAACACCGGAGAGCCTGTCTCATGTACCCCACCAATACCTGGTATGTCGCCTGCACCCCCGATGAAATCGCCGAAAAGCCACTCGGTCGGCAGATCTGTGGCGAGAAAATGGTGTTTTACCGCGGGCCGGAAAACCGCGTGGTCGCGGTCGAGGACTTTTGTCCGCACCGTGGCGCGCCATTGTCGCTGGGGTATGTCGAGAACGGCCTGCTGGTCTGCGGCTATCACGGCCTAGCCATGGGCAGTGATGGCAAGACCGCCTCGATGCCCGGCCAGCGGGTGCGCGGCTTTCCGTGCAACAAGACCTTCGCCGTCGAAGAGCGCTATGGCTTTATCTGGGTCTGGCCGGGCGATCAGGCCCAGGCCGATGCCACGCTGATTCCGCACCTGGAATGGGCGGTCAGCGACCAATGGGCCTACGGCGGCGGCCTGTTCCACATCGGTTGCGACTACCGGCTGATGATCGACAACCTGATGGACCTGACCCACGAAACCTATGTCCACGCCTCCAGCATCGGCCAGAAGGAAATCGACGAGGCAGCACCGGTCACCCAGATTCAGGGCGACGAGGTGATCACCGCCCGGCACATGGAAAACATCATGGCCCCGCCCTTCTGGCGCATGGCCTTGCGCGGCAATAACCTGGCCGACGATGTGCCGGTGGACCGCTGGCAGATCTGCCGCTTTACCCCGCCCAGCCATGTGCTGATCGAAGTCGGCGTCGCGCATGCCGGTCATGGCGGTTATCACGCCGATGCGCGCTACAAGGCCTCCAGCATCGTGGTCGACTTCATCACCCCGGAAAGCGACACCTCGATCTGGTACTTCTGGGGCATGGCGCGCAACTTCAATCCGCAGGACCAGGCGCTCACCGCGAGCATTCGCGACGGCCAGGGCAAAATCTTCAGCGAAGACCTGGAGATGCTCGAACGCCAGCAGCAGAACCTGCTCAAGTACCCGGAACGCAACCTGCTCAAGCTCAATATCGATGCCGGCGGCGTGCAGTCGCGCAAGGTGCTGGAACGCATCATCGCCAGCGAGCGGGCGGCAACGCCGTCGCTGATCGCCACTGCCCAATAAACCGCCGGAGCCACCGAAATGATCGACGTCGTGGTGATTTCCCGCAAAGAAGAAGCGCCGGGCATTTGCAGCTACGAGCTGGCGCGTGCCGACCGCAGCCCGCTGCCGGCTTTCAGCGCCGGCGCACACATTGATGTGCATGTTCCGGGTGACGCCGGGCTGGTGCGCCAGTATTCGCTGTGCAATGCCCCGCATGAGCAGCATCGCTACCAGATCGGCGTGCTCGACGACCCGGCCTCGCGCGGCGGCTCGGCGACCATTCACCGGCAGTTGCAGGCCGGCATGAACCTGCGCATCAGCGAGCCGCGCAACCTGTTCGAACTGGCCCCCGAGGCGCGGCGCAGTTTGCTGTTTGCCGGCGGCATCGGCATCACGCCGATCCTGTGCATGGCCGAACACCTGGCGACCAGCGGCGCCGATTTTGAACTGCACTACTGCGTACGCGCCCGCGACCGGGCGGCATTCATCACCCGCTTGCAGGCCTCGACCTTTGCCGATCGGGTGTTTGTGCATGCCGATGAAGAACCGGCCAGCGCGTTGCAAGCCGCAGCGGTCCTGGCCGGCCCTCAGCCCGACATGCACCTGTACGTGTGCGGCCCCGGCGGTTTCATGCAGCACGTGCTGGACAGCGCCCGCGCGCAGGGCTGGAATGAAGCCAACCTGCACCGCGAATACTTTGCCGCCGCCCCGGTGGACACCAGCGCCGACGGCAGCTTCTCGGTCAAGGTCAACAGCACTGGGCAAGTGTTCGAGATCCCCAGGGACCAGAGCGTGATCCAGGTGCTGGAGCTGCACGGCATCGAACTGCCGGTGTCGTGCGAGCAAGGCGTGTGCGGCACCTGCCTGACCGGCGTGCTGGAAGGCATCCCCGAGCACCGCGATATGTACCTGACCGAAGAAGAACAGGCACTGAACGACCAGTTCACCCCGTGCTGTTCACGGGCGAAGACACCGCTATTGGTGCTGGATATTTAAGACGCCCAGACGCACGACCCTCGTAGGAGCGGCTTCAGCCGCGAATGGCACACCGCAATTGTGGTGTCTGCTTCCCGACTAAAGTCGGTCCTACGCGGTTCGCCGCATCGTCGTTCGTCGATGTGTTAGCGCTGGATCACTTTCATCCGTTCGGCTGAGGAGGCGCTGAAGATTTCGGCGTAGCGCAGGGTCGCGTTGGCGTGTTCGCGCATGATCGCTTCGGCGCGGGCGCCCTGGCGGTTGACCAGGGCATCGACGATGGAGTGATGCTGCATGTGCGCGTAGTTGAAGCGGCGGTATTCGCGGGCCATGTCGTGGCGGTCGATGGCCAGCGCGCTGACCGAGGCGAACGGCAGGTGGTCGTTGCGCGCCAGGGCATCGGCGATCGCCGGGTTGCCGCTGCCTTCGACGATGATCCGGTGAAAACGCATGTTCAGGTCGTGATAGACCTCAAGGTCGTCCTCGGTCACATAGCCCTTGTCGAACAGCGCATCACCCTCGACCAGGCAGGCGTGCAACTGCTCGCAGGCCTCGGGGGTCAGGCCGCGTTCGGCGCTTTGCCGCGCGGCCAGGCCTTCGAGCACACCGCGCACTTCCACGGCGCCGGCAATGTCTTGGGTGCTGACCGAGCGCACCTGAAAGCCACGCCCGCCGTGGCGTACCAGCAGGCCTTCCTGTTCCAGGGTACGAAACGCGATGCGCACCGGCATGCGCGAGACGCCGAACAATTCGGCGGTAGGCACTTCCATCAGCCGCTCGCCGGCCGCCAGTTCGCCGGCGGCGATCATCTTGCGCAACGCAACCAGCACCGTCTGGCCGGGCTTGTTCATGCAGGTTACTTCCAGCAATCAAGGGGCGCCCATGGTAGCGCGCTGGAATTAATCCACAAACGCTAATGGCAGCTTTGCGCTGTGCAGCCCGGCGACATGCCGGTCGGCCTCGGGCAGCAGCCAGGTAAAGAAGAACTGCGCGGTGTGCAGCTTGGCGGCGCGCAGCGGGTCGTCGGCATCCAGGTGCTGCGCCACGCGGGCGGCGCGGGTCCAGACAAACGCCTGCAAGGTCAGCCCGCACAGGCGCAAAAAGTCCCCGGCGGCGCGGTACGGGTATTCGGCATCCAGCGCGGTCTGCTCGACGCACAAGTGCCAGGCCTGTTCGAGGCCCTGGCAACGGTGCTGCAGCTCATCGGCCAATGCCCGGCACGGCGCTGACTGGCTGGCCAGCCGGGCTTCGTCGCGCAGGATCACCAGCAAGTGCTGCAAGGCCTCGCCGTTGTCGCCCAGCACCTTGCGCAGCAGCAGGTCGTTGGCCTGAATCTCGTTGCTGCCCTCGTAGATCATCGCGATGCGGCTGTCGCGCAGGGTCTGTTCGATGGCGAACTCGCCGACATAGCCATAACCGCCGAACACTTGCAGCGCCTGGCTGGCCAGTTGAAAGCCGCGCTCGGTAAAGAACGCCTTGATGATCGGGGTCAGCAGGCCGCTCAGTTGCGCGGCCTGGGCGCGGGCCTCGGGGGTGCCGGCGTGGTCGGCCTGATCGAGCAGGTGCGCGGCCCAGTAGCCAAGGGCACGCAAGCCTTCGCTGCTGGCGCGCAGTTCCAGCAGGGTGCGGCGTATCGCCGGGTGATAGTGGATCGGGTCGGCGGCGCTGGCAGCCACGCCTTCGGGACGCCGGGGCGCGCGCATCTGCCGGCGTTCGCGGGCGTATTCACGGGCGTTCTGCCAGGCGGCTTCGGCATGCCCCAGGCCTTGCAGGCCGACATGCAGGCGCGCCGAGTTCATCATCACGAACATCGCCGCCAGGCCTTGATGCGCCTGGCCGATCAGCCAACCCTGGGCATTATCGAAGACCAGCGAACAGGTGGCGCTGCCCTTGATGCCCATCTTGTGTTCGATACCGTCGCAGCGCACCGCGTTCAGCGTGCCGTCGTCCAGGCGTCTGGGCACCAGAAACAGCGAAATGCCGCGGCTGCCGGCCGGTGCGTCCGGCAAGCGCGCCAGCACCAGGTGCAGAATGTCGTCGCACAGGTCGTGCTCGCCGCCGGAAATAAACAGCTTGTTGCCGCTCAGCGCGTAGCTGCCGTCAGCTTGCGGCTGGGCGCGACTGCGCAGCAGGCCGACGTCGCTGCCGGCGTGTGGCTCGGTCAGGCACATGGTCGGCAGCGCCTGGCCGCTGACGATGTCGGGCACATAGCGGTCCTGGATCCACTGCGACGCGTGGGTCTTGAGGCACAAATAGGCGCCGTGGGCGATGCCGGTGTACATCGCCCAGGCGTGATTGCTGGCGTAGAGCATTTCCTGCAAGGCCGCATCCAGCAGTTGCGGCAGGCCTTGGCCGCCGTGTTCGGCACTGCACGCCAGCGCCGGCCAGCCGCCCTCGACCCAGGCTTTATAAGCGGCCTTGAAGCCTGCGGGGGTGATGACCTGGCCGTTGTCGAAGCGGCAACCTTCGCGGTCGCCGCTGGCATTCAACGGTGCGAGCACATCGCTGCAAAACAGCCCGGCCTGCTCCAGCACCTGAGTGGCAAGAGGCGCATCGAGAAAATCGAAGGCTTCGGTCTGGCGCCAGCTGTCAGGCGCGTCGAGCCAGTGCTCGATCACGAACTGCATGTCACGCAACGGTGACTGGTAGTGCCACATGGCAATCTCCTTATCAGTTACACCACAGGCCCCCTGTAGGAGCGCGCTTGCCCGCGACCGAGTGCGTAGCGCTCGCAAAATCTGCGAAACGCCACAAATTTACGACTGCTAACGCAGCCGGTCGCGGGCAAGCGCGCTCCTACTAGAGCCCCGTGTTTCAGGGGGTCCAATCCGGGTTTTCGATCAGGATGGCCATGCCTTGGCCGCCGCCGACACAGGCGGCGGCAATGCCATAGCGCAGGTTGCCTTCGCGCAGCTGGCGGGCCAGGGTCAGTACCAGGCGCAGGCCGCTGGCGGCCAGTGGATGGCCGAGACCAATCGAGCCGCCGCGGCGATTGAGGCGTTCGCCGTCCAGTTCCAGCTCGCGGGCCACGGCCAGCACTTGCGCGGCCTGGGCTTCGTTGATTTCCACAAGATCAATCTCGTCCAGGCGCAGGCCGCTGCGTTGCAGCAGCAGACGAATCGCCGGCGCCGGGCCGATGCCCATGTGTTCCGGTGCCACGCCGACCACCGCGCTGGCGCGTAAGTACGCCAGCGCCGCACGGTCCGACACCGGCCCGACCAGCGCCGCTGCGGCGCCATCGACCACCGCGCAACTGTTGCCGGCGGTCTGCACACCGCCGTCATGCACCGCCCGCAAGCGCGCCAGGGCTTCCAGGCTGCTGGCGCGGGGATGACTGTCCTGGCTGACGCTGTCGAGGCCGCGTGGCAGGCGAATGCCGCGTGGCTGATAACCGTCCAGCTCGAAGCGTTCATTCACCACCGGCACGATTTCGTCTGCCAGCCAGCCGCTGGCCTGCGCTTCAAGGGTCAGGCGATGGCTTTGCAGCGCATAGCGGTCGACGGCTTCGCGCGGCAAATCGTAATGCCGCGCCAGGCGGTCGGCGGTGGCGATCATGTCGATGCCAGGTGCCGGGTCGTGCAGCGCCTCCCAGAGAAAGTCCTTGAACTGCACGCCGGCACCAAGCTTGAAGCCATCGCGGTGGGTGTAGGCGGCAATCGGGTTGCGCGACATCGATTCGGCGGCCACGCACAGCGCCAGTTGCGCGCCCTCGCCCACTTGCACGGCGGCCTGGCGCAGCAGCTCGAAACCGGTGGCGCAGATCCGCTGCACGCCCAAGGCCGGCACATGCAACGGCACGCCGCTGTACAAACCGATATGCCGGGGCAGCAGGTACGCATCGAAACTGGCCTGGGCCATCGAGCCGGCCAGCACGCTGTCGACCTGCGTGGCTTCAAGTCCGGCGCGAGCCAGCACGCTGCGCCCGGCCTTTATCCCCAGGTCGATGGGCGACACCTGCGCCAGCGCGCCACCCAGATCGACCCAGGGCGTGCGCACCGCGTCGAACAGCGCCACCTCGGCAAACGCCGAATACTGGCCGGCGGCGTTCATGCCGGCACGCTGGCTGAATGGGATGCCGCGCGCAGAATCGTCGGGTCTTCGCCGCGATACAGCGCCTCGACTTGCGCTGCGCGCCACTGCAACACGGCGCGCTGGTTGATCGAGCCCTTGTCGGTGATTTCACCACGGTCGATGGACGGCGCCTCGACCAGCAGCGCGACCCACTCCAGGCGACTGGCATTGCCGGTGGCGTTCGCGTTCAAGCGTTGCAGCCAGCCGGCAAACCACTGGCACACCGGCGCGCTGGCCAATACTTCGGCGTCTGTGGCTTGCGCGCCGAGGCCGGCCAGTTGCCGACAGTCGTACACACGCGGGAACACCAGCGCGCCCAGGCATTCGCGGTCCGGTGCGGTGACCACGATGTCTTGCACATACGGCGAGCCTTCGAGCACCGCGCGGTTGCGCAGCGGCCCGACGCTGACGAACACACCGGACGACAGCTTGAAGTCCTCGGCAATGCGCCCGTCGAACATCAGCCCCAATTGCGGATCTTGCGGGTCGGCCAGCTTCAGTGCATCGCCCGAGCAATAGAAACCTTCACTGTCGAACGCCTCGGCCGTCTGCTGCGGCGAGCGCCAGTAGCCGGGCATGATGTGCGGCCCGCGAAAGCGCCCTTCCAGCTTGCCGTCGACCGGCACCAGACGCACTTCGCAGCCCGGCGCCGGCAGGCCGATGTAGCCGGCCTGCGACAGGGGACCTGTGGTGAAGGTGCACGACGGCGAGGCTTCGGTCATGCCCAGGCCTGCCATCATGCGGATGCGCTCGCCGCAATGCTGCTCGGCGACGCGGTCCAGACGGTCCCAGATGCTTTGCGAGAGGCCGGCGGCGGCAAAGAAGAACAGCTTCATGCGCGTGAAAAAGCGCTCGCGCAGTTCGGCGTCTTTTTCCAGCGCATTGACCAGTTCTTCCCAGCCCTTGGGCACGGTCAGGTAAGCGGTGGGCGAGATGTCCTTGAGGTTGCGCAGGGTTTCGACAAAGCCCTGCGGCGTCGGCTTGCCGTTATCCAGGTAAAACGTGCCGCCGTTATAGAGCACGATGCCGAGGTTATGACTGCCGCCGAAGGTGTGGTTCCACGGCAGCCAGTCGACCAGCACTGGCGGCTCTTCGCCGAACACCGGGAAGGTCTGCAACAGCATTTGCTGGTTGGCGCAGAGCATGCGCTGGGTGGTGACCACGGCCTTGGGCAGCTTGGTGGAGCCTGAGGTGAACAGGAATTTGGCGATGGTGTCCGGGCCGGTCGCGGCAAAGGCGGCTTCGGCCTCGGGGCCGCCGGGTTGTTCGAGCAGGCGCGCAAACGGCGTCAGCGCGCGGCCCGGCAACTCGCCGCGCACGCTGATCACCGCAACATCGGCGGGCAATACGGCGTCGATGGCTTTCTGATAGCTGGCTGTGTCGCTGACGAACACCAGCCCCGGTTGCAGCACATCACAGACATGGCGCAGCTTGGCAAAGTCCTGCGACAGCAGCGAATAGGCCGGCGACACCGGGCAATAGGGAATGCCGGCGTACATCGCGCCAAGGGCGATTTGCAGGTGTTCGATGTCATTGCCCGACAACAGCGCCAGCGGTCGTTCGGCCGACAGCCCGTAACCGAGCAGGTACTGGGCGATGGCGCGCACATCGTTGAGCATTTGCGCGTAGCTGACTTCGCGCCAGCCGCCGTGGCTGTCGCGGGCGGCGATAAAGGTCTGTGCCGGGCGCACCTCGGCCCAGTGCAACAGGCGGTCGAGCAGCCGGTCGGGAAGTTGGGCCAGCGGTTCCAGGGCGCGCATGTGCAGCACGCCGTGTTCTTCGGTGACCTGCACGGCCGGGTGGCCGATGGAGACCTGGCGATAGCGCGCAGGGTTGGGCCTGACGCTTGCGGATTGGGGATTCACGTGCTGCTCCTCCATCGAGACCGGCCACGCGGGCGGTCTCTGGCTGTCGCCTTATTGTTATTCAGGGGCGGGCGACGCAGGTCGCCCGGACGCAAGAGCGCTTTTATATCGGGTAATGCCGCGGGCCGTTCTGCAGCGTCACCCAGCGCAACTGGGTGAAGAAGTCGACCGAGGCGCTGGCGCCAAAGCTGCCGTAGCCGCTGGACTTGACCCCGCCGAAGGGCATCTGCGCCTCGTCGTGTACGGTCGGCCCGTTGATATGGCAAATGCCCGACTCGACGCGCTGGGCCAGCGCCAGGGCGCGGCCGGTGTCGCGGCTGAAGATCGCCGACGACAAACCGAATTCCGAGTCGTTGGCCAGGCGCAGCAGTTCTTCGTCGCCGCTGCCACGCACCACCACGGCCACCGGGCCAAACGATTCTTCGCGGTACAGGCGCATGCTGTCGGTGACGTGGTCGAGCAGGGTCGGCTGCAAGATGCTGCCGCTGCATTGTCCGCCGGCCACCAGCGTGGCGCCGTGGCTGACCGCGTCGTTGATCAGGCCCAGAATGCGTTCGCCGGCACTGGCATCGACCAGCGAGCCCAGCACCGAGGCCGGATCGTCCGGGCGGCCGGCGCGCAGGGTGGCGATCTTGGCGGCCAGCTTGTCGACGAAGGCATCGGCGACGTTGCTGTCGACGATCAGCCGTTCGGTCGACATGCAGATCTGGCCCTGATTGAAGTACGCCCCGAAGGCCGCCGCTTCAACGGCCGCATCGAGGTCGGCGTCGTCGAGCACCAGAAACGGCGCCTTGCCGCCCAGTTCCAGCAGCGCAGGCTTGAGGTGCCGCGCCGACAGCTCGCCGACAATGCGACCCACATGGGTGGAGCCGGTGAAGTTGACCCGGCGCACAGCCGGGTTGGCGATCAGTCGCTCGACAATGGCCGGCGCGTCGCTGGGGGCGTTGCTGATCACGTTGACCACGCCGTCGCCCAGCCCGGCTTCATGCAGAATCTGGCCGATCAGCCGGTGTACGGCGGGGCTCAGTTCCGAGGCCTTGAGCACCACGGTATTGCCGCACGCCAGCGGCATGGCGATGGCGCGGGTGGCGAGAATCACCGGGGCGTTCCACGGCGCAATACCGAGTACCACGCCGCACGGCTGGCGCAGCGCCATGGCAAAACTGCCGGGTACATCGGAAGGAATGACCTGGCCGACGATCTGGGTGGTCATCGACGCCGCTTCACGGAGGATATTGGCCGCCAGCTTGACGTTGAAGCCATACCAGTTGGCCATCGCGCCGGTTTCGCCGGCGGCGGCGATAAAGCGTTCGCTGTTGGCCTGTAACAGCTCGGCGCCCTTGAGCAACCGCGTGCGGCGCTCGTTGGGCGCCAGGGCGGCCCAGGCGGGAAACGCGGCCTGGGCCGCGGCGACAGCGGCATCGGCGTCTTCAAGGGTGGCGGCGGCGACGTGCGAGACGACCTCGCCGGTCACCGGGTTGCGCCGTTCAAAGGTGCGACCGTCACGCGCAGGCAGCGATTGCCCGCCGATCAGCAAGGGCACGTCGAGCATGGTTCTTCCTCTTTATTGTCTTTATCGGGAACACCGGACACCTCTAAAAACTACCTGCGTTGCCATCGCTGCGTTAAAAACAGGCTCACAATGCTCATTGACAACCAGTCAACTCCGCTTGCTCGCCTGTTTTTGCCTTGCGCTGACTGCCTCGCCTACGTTTTTAGAGGCGCCCTACAGGTGATTCGGGGGCGCGTCCGTATGGCGGGGCTCAGCGCTTGTAAGTCTGCAGGCCCGGCTTGATGCTTTTCTCGTCCAGGAACTGCTTCATGCCCTGCTCGCGGCCGCCTTCGGTGTCGAGCAGGCGCGACTGGTCGAGCTTGGCGTACAGGTAGTCTTCGTTCTGCTCCCAAGTCAGTTCGCGGCAGCGCTTGAAGCCGTGCTTGGCAGCGCGCAGCACGACCGGGTTTTTCTCCAGCAGATTACGCGCCAGCTCGATGGTGGTCTCGCGCAGTTGCTCAAGCGGTACGCTTTCGTTGACCAGGCCCATCTCGGCGGCCTTTTTACCGCCGAAGGTCTTGCCGGTCATGATGTAGTACAGCGACTGACGATGGCCCACGGTGTCGGCCATGGCCTTGCTGACCAGGTTGCCCGGCGGGATGCCCCAGTTGATTTCCGAAAGGCCGAAGGTTGCTTCGTCGGCGCAGATCGCCAGGTCACAGGCCACCAGCGGGCTGAAGCCGCCACCGAAGCACCAGCCGTTGACCATGGCGATGGTGGGCTTGGAGTACATGCGCAGCAGTTTCCACTGCCACTGCGAGGCTTCGCGGCGGATTTTTTCCTGCAGGATTTCAGGGCCCGCGTCGGTTTCGCGGAAGTATTCCTTGAGGTCCATCCCGGCAGTCCACGACTCGCCTGCACCGGTCAGCACCAGCACGCCGGCGTCGGCGTCCTGCTCCAGGGTCTCCAGCACGTCGATCATTTCCCGGTTGAGGGTCGGGCTCATGGCGTTGCGTTTTTCCGGGCGGTTGAGGATGACCCAGGCAATGCCTTCTTCGATCTCGACTTTGACGGTGCTCCAGCGGCCTTCGTAATTGCTCATGGTGGACTCTCTTGTTTTGTGTGTGGGCTTGGTTGCCGATGAACAAAAATTAGCCTGAGAAAATAGTTATGTCAATTAACTATTAATCGAATTAACCAAGCGTTTTATGTCTGCGTGGCGGCCTGCATCGATTCGCCCGGTCGTAGAGATAGCCATGACGGTCCAATCCCGGCAAACTGCATAGCCTTGTTAACTGACCGAATCAGGACTTGCCTCATGGCCAAGCTTTCCAGTGCTGCCCTTTTACGCGATGCCGTGCCAGGCGATGCCGACGCTCCGCTGGATGCGGCGCTGGACGACCTGATCGGTTACGCCCTGCGCCGCGCCCAGCTCAAGCTGTTCCAGAACCTCATCGCGCAACTGGCAGTACACGACCTGCGGCCGGCGCAGTTTTCGGCGCTGGCGATCATTGACCGCAATCCCGGGCTGATGCAGGCCGACCTGGCCCGGGCGCTTGCCATCGAACCGCCCCAAGTGGTGCCGCTGCTCAATAAACTCGAAAGCCGCGCGCTGGCGGTCAGAGTGCGCTGCAAGCCGGACAAGCGCTCGTACGGGATTTTTTTGAGCAAGACCGGTGAAACGCTGCTCAAGGAATTGAAGCAGATCGCCGTGCAAAGCGACCTGGACTCAACCGCCGCACTCGACGACACCGAGCGCGAGCAACTGCTGACGTTGCTGCGCAAGGTCTACCTGTAACGTCCTGACACCCCCCTGTGTAGGAGCGCGCTCGCCGGAATGCCGGACCACCGCGACCGGCTGCGTTAGCAGTCGTAAATTTTCAGCGTTTCCGAGATTTTGCGAGCGCTACGCACTCGGTCGCGGGCAAGCGCGCTCCTACACAAAGGTGTTGTGTTGGTGTGATGCATTACCAGAGCGGCAAGGTGTAGGTCGCCAGAAACCGCGTCTCAATGACGCCGAGCGCGAGCAACTGCTGGCGTTGCTGCGCAAGGTCTAACTGTAATGTCCTGACACCCCCTGTGTAGGAGCGCGCTCGCCCGCGACCGAGTGCGCTAGCGCTCGCAAAATCTGCGAAACGCCACAAAATTACGACTGCTAACGCAGCCGGTCGCGGGCAAGCGCGCTCCTACACAAGGTGTTGTGTTGGTGTGATGCATTACCAGAGCGGCAAGGTGTAGGTCGCCAGAAACCGCGTCTGGTTTTCGTCGCGAAAGGCTGCCCCGGTCGGGAAGTCGTTGCGGTAAATGGCCTTGCGCACCACAAAGCCCAGTTGCTTGAGCGGGCCGCTCTGGATCACGTAGCCCAGTTCCATCTGGAATTCGCGTTCCTTGCGGTCCTCGGCGCGCAGCGAGGTCAGTTCGATGTTGTCGCCGCGCACATAGCGCAGGCGGCTCTTGAGGCCGGGGATGCCGGCGGCGGCAAAGTCGTAGTCGTAGATGGCCTGCCAAGTGCGCTCCTTGGCATTGAGAAAGTCCGAGGCCATGGTCAGTTCGCTCATGCCCATCAGTTCGGTGCCCGACACATATGGTGTGGCGGTGTCGCCGGTCGAGTTCATGTAGCCGACGCCAAGCTTGTGCCCGCCCCAGCGGTACGAAAACAGGGCCGAGGCGTTGATGTTGTCGACCTTGCCGGCCTTGGCGGCGCCTGCTTCTTCGCTGAAAAAACTGCGCAGGTCGCTGGTCAGTACGCCGTCGCCCAGCGGCAGGTTGTGCAGCAGCGCCAAGGTGCTTTGCCGGTACAAATCGTCCACTTCGGCGTGGTACACGCGCACGCTCAGGTCCTTGTTGACCTGGTAGTCGCCGCCCAGATAGCTCATGTGCGAGCTGGTGGCCGCGCCGTTGAAGCGCCCGTTCGGCGAGGCGATGGCCATGTTCTGGTAAGAGGTCGAGTCGCGGCGGTTGATGCGGTCGATGTAGCCGGCATTCAGCGTCAGCCCGTCGATGTCCTTGGAACTCAGGGTGGTGCCGCGAAAGGTCTGCGGCAGCAGGCGCGACGGGCTGGCGAAGGCAAACGGCAGAAAGATCGACACATCGCCGGTTTTCACCGTGGTCTTGGCAAAGCGCAGTTTGCCGGTCAGCGCCAGGCGCGAGTAGTCGTCCGGGGCGCGTTTGTCGCTGGCAGACACCGGCAGCAGTTCGGTGCCGCTGCGGTCCGGCGATGAGTCCAGCTTGATCCCCACCAGCGCCCGCGCATCGAGGCCAAAACCCAATGCGCCCGGTGTATAGCCCGATTCGACATTGAGGATGAATGCCTGTGCCCATTCGCGGGCGGCGGTCTTGGCGCCGTTGTCCTTGTAGTCGCGGTCCAAGTAGTAATTGCGCAGCGTCAGGGTGCCGTGGCTGTCGTCCAGCAGACCTTCGGCGTATAGCGCCGGGCTGCACAGGCTCAAGCCAAGGCCCAGCCCCAGGCAGCAGCGAGCAGGAAGTGCATGAAACGGAAGGCTCGGGCGAGCCCCCTGGATGTCCGAAGGTGTGTCTGGCATGTCCGTTGTCCATTTATTGTTGTTGTTCTTGAGCGCGAGCGGCGCAGATCCCGTGCCGCTTGCGGGCAAGAATGGGAAGGCGGCACGCGGTCGTCAACGGGGAATATCCGATAATCGAACGTTAATTTTGTTATCTATATTTTCGGCTGGGCATGGTTTTGGTTAAGTCCATGTTTTTACTGAGCATGCTGGTTCGTCTGGCGATTCAGCATCGGCTTTGCTTTTTAGTTATCTTTGTTAATCTTATTTTCAAGCCCGGCATGACCCTGCTACCGTGCGGCCGTCAGCTTCGCGATCACAACAAAAACAACAATGAGGTTTATCCATGGACAGTTCATTGCGCCGCCCGGCGCTCACCATCGCGCTGTGCTTTATCGTGGCGCTTATCGAAGGCTTCGACCTGCAAGCGGCAGGCACGGCGGCTGCCGGTTTGCGCCATACATTCGAGCTGGACCCCAGGATGCTCGGCTGGGTATTCAGTGCCGGCATCATCGGCCTGCTGCCCGGTGCCTTCTTTGGTGGCTGGATTGCCGACCGGATCGGGCGCAAGAAAATCCTGATTGCCGCCGTGCTGCTGTTTGGTGTGTTTTCCCTGGCCACCGCCTACGTGCAGAGCTACGCGGTGCTGTTGCTGGTGCGCTTCATGACCGGGCTGGGCCTGGGCGCGGCCTTGCCCAACCTCATCGCCCTGTGCGCGGAAGCGGTGGGCGAGCAGCGGCGCGGCACGGCGATCAGCATCATGTACGCCGGCGTACCGCTGGGCGGCGCCCTGGCGGCGGTGGTGGCAATGCTTGGCGGCGATCACTGGCAACTGACGTTCATCATCGGCGGCATGGCGCCCTTGCTGGTGGTGCCGTTGATGATGGTGCTGCTGCCCGAGTCCACCGTGTTCCGTCAGCAGGCCGATGCCACGGCGCGGGTCTCGACTTCCAAAGCCCTGTTCGGCGAAAGCCGTGCGCCGATCACCCTGGCGTTGTGGGTCAGCTACTTCTTCACCCTGACGGTGATGTACATGCTGCTCAACTGGCTGCCGTCGTTGCTGATGGGCCAGGGTTTTAGCAAGCCTGAAGCCGGGCTGGTGCAGATGCTGTTCAACATTGGCGGCGCGCTGGGTTCGCTGTCCGGCGGCCTGCTGCTTGACCGCTTCAATGGCGTCAAAGTGGTGATCGGCGTGTACCTGGGCCTGCTGGCCGCGCTGGTCGGCGTCGGCCTGTCGGTCGGCATCGTGCCGATGGCGATCGCCGGCTTTGCGGCCGGTGTGTTCGTGATGGCGGCGCAACTGGTGCTGTACGCCATGGCGCCGCCGTCCTACCCGACCTCGGTGCGGGCGACCGGTGTCGGCGCGGCGGTGGCGATCGGGCGACTGGGTTCGGTGGCCGGGCCATTGGCGGCCGGGCAGATTCTGGCGGCGGGTGCCGGCACCACCGGCGTGCTGCTGGCAACCTCGCCGGGGCTGGTGATTGCGGCGCTGGCGATCATTACCGTGGTGTCACGCCCTGGCCTGGGCGTGCGACCACGGCTGAAGACCGCCAATTGAAGGCTTACAGCGCCTTTTCGAAGATCTTCGAATTACGCTGGTAGTTGTACAGCGAGGCACGCGCGCTCGGCAGGCGGTCAACGCTGCTGGGCTCGAAGCCGCGTTCGCGGAACCAGTGCGCGGTGCGGGTGGTGAGGACGAACAAGGTCTTCAGCCCCAGCGCCCGCGCACGGTTTTCGATGCGCTCAAGCAATTCATCGCCGCGCCCGCCATGGCGGTATTCCGGGTTGACCGCCAGGCACGCCAGCTCGCCGGTTTGCGAGTCGGCAATCGGGTACAGCGCCGCGCAGGCGATGATCATGCCTTCACGCTCGACCACGCTGAACTGCTCGATCTCGCGCTCCAGCACTTCGCGTGAGCGCCGCACCAGAATGCCCTGCTCTTCCAGTGGCGTGATCAGCTCGATCAGGCCGCCGACATCTTCGATGGCCGCTTCGCGCACGCGCTCGAACTGCTCTTGCGCGACCAGTGTGCCGCCACCGTCACGGGTGAACAGCTCGGTCAGCAGTGCGCCGTTTTCGGCGTAGCTGACGATATGGCTACGGCCCACGCCGCCACGGCACGCTTCGGCGGCGGCATCCAGCAGTTCGGCCTGGTAGTTGCTGCCCAGGCGCTGCAAATGCGCCGGCACTTGTTGCGGACGCAGCTCGCGCACCAGATGGCCGCGCTCATCCAGCAGGCCCTGTTCTTCGCCGAACAGCAGCAGCTTGTCGGCGCCCAGGTCGATGGCCACGCGGGTCGCGACGTCTTCGCAGGCCAGGTTGAACACCTCGCCGGTCGGCGAATACCCCAGTGGCGAGAGCAGCACGATGTGGCGCTCATCGAGCAGGCGGTTGATGCCCTTGCGGTCGACGCGGCGCACTTCGCCGGTGTGTTGATAGTCGACGCCTTCAAGCACGCCGATCGGCCGCGCGGTAACCAGGTTGCCGCCAGTGACCCGCAGCCGCGAGCCCTGCATCGGCGAGGCGGCAATGTCCATCGACAGCCGCGCCTCGATGGCGATGCGCAAGCCGCCGACTGCGTCGATCACGCATTCCAGGGTTTCGGCATCGGTGACCCGCAGGTCGCGGTGAAAGCGCGGGGTCAGGCCGCGCTGGGCCAGACGGCTCTCGATCTGCGGCCGGGTGCCATGCACCAGCACCAGGCGCACGCCCAGGCTGTGCAGCAGCACCAGGTCGTGGACGATATTGCCGAAGTTGGGGTGTTCGACACCGTCACCGGGCAGCATGACCACAAAGGTGCAGTCGCGGTGGGCGTTGATATAAGGAGAAGCGTGGCGAAGCCAATTGACGTATTCGGGCATAACCGCAAAAGCCTGTAAAAAGTTGGACGAAAGACACACAACACGCACAACAGAGGTGGCGGTTATCGTCGGAACAGGCTTGGCAACACGCGCATTCTCCTTTCTATCAAGGTTCGCTATCAGGGTTCGGCCTGCCGCTTATTGCGGGGTCAGGCAGTAATGTTCGATCAACTGGCTTAACAGACGCACTGTAGGCTGCAAACGTGACATTTCAAGATATTCGCCCGGCTGATGCGCACAGGCGATGTCACCAGGGCCCAACACCAGGGTTTCGCAGCCCAGCCGTTGAAGATAAGGCGCTTCGGTGCCAAATGCCACCGCTGCGGCCGTATGCCCTGTCAGACGCTCGGCAACCCGCACCAGTTCCGCGTCGGCGGCCTGTTCGAACGGCGCGCACTCCGGAAACAGCGGTTTGTAGTCGATCTGCACCTGATGCCGCTCGGCAAGGGGCTGTAGTTTCTGACGAATCAGCGAGCGCAAAATTTCCGGGTCCATGCCCGGCAGCGGCCGCAGGTCGAATTCCAGCGAGCACTGCCCGCAAATCCGGTTGGGGTTATCGCCGCCATGAATGCAGCCCAGGTTGAGGGTCGGCTGCGGCACCGTGAACTGCGGGTTGCGGTACTCGGTCTGCCATTGCGTGCGCAGGCCTTTCAGCTCGCTGATGGCGTCGTGCATGGCTTCCAGTGCGCTGTGGCCCAGGCTGGGGTCTGAAGAGTGGCCGCTGCGCCCGAGAATGTCGATGCGCTCCATCATCACGCCCTTGTGCAGGCGAATCGGCTTGAGCCCGGTCGGCTCGCCGATCACCGCCGCGCGTCCCAGTGGCCGGCCGGCATCGGCCAGGGCACGGGCGCCGGCCATCGAGCTTTCTTCGTCGCAGGTGGCCAGAATCAGCAGCGGCTGCCTGAACGGCTGGTCGAGCAACGGCCTTACCGCCTCGATGATCAAGGCAAAAAAGCCCTTCATGTCGCAACTGCCCAGGCCCACCCAGCGGCCGTCGACCTCGGTCAGCTTCAGCGGGTCGGTCTGCCACAACGCATCGTCGTAGGGCACCGTGTCGCTGTGCCCGGCCAGCACCAGGCCGCCCGGGCCGCTGCCGTAAGTGGCCAGCAGATTGAACTTGCCCGGCGATATGGTCTGGATCTCGCAGGCAAAGCCCAGGTCGCCCAGCCAGCCGGCCAGCAGGTCGATGACCGCCCGGTTGGACTGGTCCAGCGACGCCTGGGTGCAGCTAACCGATGGGGTGGCGATCAGCGCGGCGAACTGGTCCTTCAAGGATGGCAAGGGCATGAGCGGCTCCGCAGCAAGAGTGACAAGAGTGGCAAAACGCGATGCGGTCCATCATAGAGGCATAACGCGTCAGGAATAAACCGTGATGGCCCATGTCCTGTACACTGCCGTTCTCATCAGTACCAGCGTTTGGATTGCCCCGGCCATGCACAAAGAAACCGAAATCAAACTGCGCGTCAGCCGCGAAACCCTCGTCGCCCTGCGCGAGCATCCCCTGCTGAAAAAGCGTAACAAGAGCGGCTGGGAGCGCCTGGAACTGACCAACCAGTACTTCGATACCGCGGAACGCGACCTGGCCGGCGCCAAGGTCGCGCTGCGCATTCGCCGCGATGGCGAGCAGCTGATCCAGACCCTCAAGACCCGTGGCCAGAGCGTCGCCGGGCTGTCGGAGCGCAACGAGTTCAACTGGGACCTGGCCAAGGCCAAGCTCGACCTGAAGAAGCTCGATGACCAGTGCTGGCCCGAGCAACTGGCCGAACTCGACAAGAAAACCATCAAGCCGCTGTTCACCACCGATTTCGTCCGCGAAAAAGCCGAGATTGCCTGGGGTCGCGGCAAGGCCAAGGTGGTGATCGAAGCCGCGCTGGACCTGGGTCAGGTGGTGGCCGGCAAGCAGAAAGAAGAAATCTGCGAGCTGGAGCTTGAGCTGCGTGAAGGCGAGCCCGATGCCCTGCTGGAACTGGCCGCCGAGCTGGCCGCGACCCTGCCGCTGATGCCGTGCGATATCAGCAAGGCCGAGCGCGGCTATCGCCTGCTCGATGCCGGCAGCTACTCGCTGAGCCTCAAGGCGCCGCAACTGCACGCCGAACTGCCGCTGGACGACGCCTACACCGCGCTGGCCTGGCACCTGCTGGGCAGCAGCCAGCGGCTGGCCGAGCAATATCGCTTCAACGGTCACTGGCGCCTGCTGCAAGACTGGGTCGAGCAACTCGCCGAGCTGCGCGCCCTGACCGGTAGCCTGGGCCAGTGCGCCCCGCGCGCCACCACCGCCAGCCTGCGCAGCGCACTGGATGCCTTGCTCGAAGACTGGCGCCCGCTGGTGCAGGCCGGCCAGGACGACGAAGACGTGCGCGGCGCCGCCCATGAGCAGTTCCTCGAAGAACTGCAAGACACCCGCTGGGGCGAGTTCTCGCTGAACACCTCGCGCTGGTTGCTGGCCCGCAGCTGGACGGTGGATCGCAACAATCGCGGCAACCGCCTGGGCGCCGTCGAGCTGGGTAACTGGCTACCGACGCAACTGGCCGACGAAGCCCGGTCCTTGCAACTGACCCGTTACCAGCAACAGCCCGAAGACCTGGCCGAGCAACTGCCGCGCATCGAGCGCTTGCAGGCCTGGCTGCACTGGGCCCGCCATGTGCTTGAGCTGCCGGAGATGGACCGTTTGTATGGCGAGCTGAACAAGCTGGAAAAGCTGGCCAACCAGGACATCAGCGACGAAGTGCTCGACGCCCGCGTCCAGCAGGCGCTGACGGTCGCGCAGACCAAGACCTGGAAAGAACTGCTGAAGTTGTAATCCCGTGCCATTCGCGGCCATTGGCCGCGAATGGCTAGCGCCCGATCGGCAAGGTCGTGGTCGATTTGATTTCCGATAACGCCACGATCGAATTCACTTCCTGAATCCCCGGCACCATCGACAGTTTGTCGAAGAAGAATTTCTCGTAGGCCTCGATATCGGCCGTCACGATGCGCAACAGAAAATCCACCGCGCCCATCAGCACATAACACTCCAGCACCTCGGGAAACTCGCGAATCGCCTCGGTGAATTCGGCGAAGTTGGAGCGGCCGTGGGCGTTGAGTTTGATCTCGGCGAAGATTTGCGTATTCAGACCGATCTTCTTGCGATCGAGCAAGGTGACCTGACGGCGGATAACCCCTTCATCCTTGAGCCGCTGAATCCGTCGCCAGCACGGCGACTGCGACAAGCCCACTTGCTCGGCGATTTGCGCGCTGGAAAGAGAGGCGTCTTCCTGAAGAAGTGTCAGGATCTTGCGATCAAAGGCATCCAGCTCTGTTGACATGAATAATTCTCTTTGGGCGTGCATGACAGATTGATCATGCGCTATCTGGCGCTCAGGCCGGATAATAGACCAGTTTTGCCGCGATCTTCATGCAAGAATTTCAGCACTTGCTCAGGAGATCCGCCCATGCCCACGCTCGAAGCCGTACCTGCCTCGCCACGCCGCCCGGATGCCTGGTCCGCCGCTCAATCGCAGTGTGCGGTGCGCTACCGTATCCAGGCCGCCGCCGAGCCTGCGCTGCTCTGTCAGGTGCTGAACCTGTTTGCCATGCAGTATCTGGTGCCCAGCCAGATCAATATGTTGCGCCGTGGCGATGAGCTGCACATCGAGGTGGATGTGGATGGCCTGAGCGCGCACCGGGCCGAGGTGATCGGTGAAAAAATGCGCAACCTGATCGATGTCGATTCAGTGCAATTGCAGGCCCTCGATCACGCCCTGGCAGTCGAATCCATGGGCGCCCGAGCGATGGCGTAACCAATATTTGCAGCAATGCCTGTTCACATAAGGGGCGCAACACTGGCACGCTTGGGGTCTACGCTTGCTCGCTATCAGAGTGACACCTCTCCGGACTCGCCCAAGGAACCAGCATGGCTGTTCACGCTACCTCTTCCACGGACCGCTGGCTTGACCTCAACGATCTGCTGCGCGACCTGGTTACTCAGGGTCATCTGGAGCAAAGCGACGCCGAAACGGCCATCACCCTGCGGCGTGGTTCGGCCAATATTCAGTTGCACCCGCTGGAGTTTCTCGCCAGCCAGGCCTTTGAAGACCTCAAGCGTCCCGGTCGCAAGCTGGACCTGGAAACCCTGACCGCCTGGCTGGCGGCGCAATCAGGCCAGCCGTACCTGCGCATCGACCCGCTGAAGATCAACGTGGCGGCCGTTACCCCGCTGATGTCCTACGCCTTCGCCCAGCGCCACCGGATTCTGGCCGTGGCGGTGGACCGCGAGTCGGTGACCATCGCCAGCGCGCAACCTTATGTGCAGGGCTGGGAAGCAGACCTGTCGCATGTGCTCAAGCTGCCGATCAAGCGCGTGGTCGCCAACCCGGCCGATATCCAGCGCATGACCGTGGAATTCTTTCGCCTGGCAAAATCGGTCAGCGGCGCCACGGCAACCGATCAGAAAACCAGCAACATGGGCAACTTCGAGCAGCTGCTCAAGCTCGGTGCCAGCGACCAGGAGCCCGACGCCAACGATGCGCACATCGTCAATATCGTCGACTGGCTGTTCCAGTACGCTTTTCAGCAACGCGCCAGCGATATCCACATCGAGCCACGCCGCGAACACGGCACGGTGCGCTTTCGCATCGACGGCGTGCTGCACAACGTTTATCAGTTTCCGCCGCAGGTGATCATGGCGGTGGTCAGCCGGCTCAAGAGCCTGGGCCGCATGAACGTCGCCGAAAAGCGCAAGCCCCAGGACGGCCGGGTCAAGACCAGCACCCCGGCCGGCGGCGAGGTCGAGCTGCGGCTGTCGACGCTCCCGACCGCCTTCGGCGAAAAGCTGGTGATGCGGATTTTCGACCCTGATGTGCTGCTCAAGGACTTCGACCAGCTGGGTTTTTCCAGCGACGATTTGCGCCGCTGGCAGGGCATGACCTGCCAGCCCAACGGCATCATTCTGGTCACCGGCCCGACCGGTTCCGGCAAGACCACCACGCTGTACACCACGCTCAAGAAGCTGGCGACCAGCGAGGTCAACCTGTGCACCATTGAAGACCCGATCGAAATGGTCGAGCCGGCCTTCAACCAGATGCAGGTGCAGCATAATATCGACCTGACCTTCGCCAGCGGCGTGCGGGCCCTGATGCGTCAGGACCCGGATATCATCATGATCGGCGAAATTCGTGACCTGGAGACCGCTGAAATGGCGATTCAGGCGGCCTTGACCGGTCACCTGGTGCTGTCGACCCTGCACACCAACGACGCGCCCAGCGCCATCAGCCGCCTGCTCGAGCTGGGCGTGCCGCACTATCTGCTCAAGGCGACGATTCTCGGCGTCATGGCCCAGCGTCTGGTGCGCACGTTATGCCCGCATTGCAAGGCGCCCATCGAGCTGGACGAGGTCGACTGGCAAACCCTCACCCGTCCCTGGCAGGCGCCGGTGCCGGCCGGCGCGCACCGTGCCGTGGGCTGCGCCGAGTGCCGCGACACCGGCTATCGCGGGCGCGCCGGGGTGTACGAGATCATGCTGATGTCCGACGGCGTCAAGGCCCTGATCGCCGCCGACCTGGACCTCACCGCCATGCGCCGCCAGGCTTTCAAGGAAGGCATGCGCAGCTTGCGCCTGTCGGGGGCGCAAAAGGTCTCGGCCGGGCTGACTACGCTTGAGGAAGTGCTGCGCGTCACACCGCAGAGCGAACAACGTTGAAATACTTGCCCGCGTGCTGCATTGCTGTACATCGACGACAATCGCCGCCCTCAACTCGTACTGACAAGGAAGTACCATGCAAACCGGAAGTATCGTAATCCTCCTGTTCGTTGGCCTGGCACTGGCCATCGTGTTCATGGGCTTCAAGGTGGTACCGCAAGGCTACCAGTGGACCGTGGAGCGCTTTGGCCGCTACACCAACACGCTCAAGCCCGGCCTGAACATCATCATTCCGGTCATGGACCGCATCGGACGCAAGATCAACGTGATGGAAAGCGTGCTCGACATTCCGCCGCAGGAAGTCATCACCGCCGACAACGCCACGGTGCAGATCGATGCCGTGTGCTTCTTTCAAGTCATCAATACGGCCCAGGCCGCGTACGAGGTGAACAACCTCGAACACGCGATCCGCAACCTGCTGCAAACCAACATCCGCACCGTACTGGGCTCGATGGAGCTGGATGCAATGCTCAGCCAGCGTGACGGTATCAACGAGCGGCTGCTGCGCATCGTCGATGAAGCGACTGCGCCGTGGGGCATCAAGATTACCCGTATCGAGATCAAGGACATCAGCCCGCCGCAGGACCTGATGGCGGCCATGAGCGGACAGATGAAAGCCGAGCGGATCAAGCGTGCGCAGATTCTTGAAGCCGAAGGCTTGCGTGCCTCGGCGATCCTGACCGCCGAAGGCAAGAAGCAGGCACAGATCCTTGAAGCCGAGGGCAGCCGGCAAGCGGCCTTTCTGGAATCCGAAGCCCGTGAGCGCCAGGCCGAGGCCGAAGCGCAGGCGACCCGCGTGGTGTCCGAGGCGATTGCCACCGGCAACGTGCAGGCCATCAACTACTTCGTGGCACAGAAATACATCGAAGCGCTCGGCCAGCTGGCGTCTGCCGACAACAGCAAGGTCATCCTGATGCCGCTGGAAGCCAGCCAGGTCATCGGCGCGGTGAGCGGTATCGGCGAGATCGTCAAAGCCACTTTCGACCGCAAGGCCTGAGGCGCACACCATGAGCTGGCTGTCTAACCTCTCGTTCTGGGACTGGCTGGCGCTGGGCACGATCCTGTTGATTCTGGAAGTGTTCGGTGCCGGCGGCTACCTGCTGTGGATCGGCATCGCGGCGGCGGCGGTCGGTGTGCTGAGTTTCGTGCTGCCGGAGTTGCCATGGACCGCGCAGTTTCTGCTGTTCGCGGTGTTTGCGGTGCTGACGGCGGTGTACTGGTGGTATCGGCAGCGTACGGCGGCGCGGCCTTCGGACCAGCCGGGGCTGAACAGGCGCGGTCATGAACTGATCGGCCACAGCTTTGTGGTGCAGCAAGCCATCGTCGAAGGGCGCGGCAAGATCAGGGTTGGCGACAGCGTGTGGATCGTGGTCGGGCCCGATACAGCGGTGGGCAACCGGGTCAGGGTCGTGAGCCAGGACGGTACGGTGCTGAAGGTCGAACCGGTGTGAGCCATCGAGGGCGCAGGGAACTACAGGAGGCGGAAAATCTCCAATGGCTTGGAACATCCCCTATCTGGAGTACTTCACCATGCGTCTGAAACTTGCTGTCGCCACCTGTGCTCTGCTCTCTCTTCCGGTCGGTTCGGCCATGGCCGATGCCGGTTTCTGGCGTGACGTCATTTCGTCGGGTGCCACTACCGGTTCTACTTACCTGACCTTCAAGGATCACAAGCTGATCGTCGCCGCTCAAGACGACGCCGGTAGCTTCGTGGCCAGCGATGGCGGGATTCGCGGGCCATTCCTGGAGGCCGCCATTGCCCAGGTACGCCAGGACAATCCTGGCCTGCAGGCCAGCGACATGGAACTGGCCAACGCGATCCTGACCCGCGAAGCTCAGTGATACACGTAAAACGCGTACACAAAAAAATGCCGCTCAATGGAGCGGCATTTTTTTGAGGGGTTATTCGCCGATAGCGGCCTGATAACCGGCTGCATCGAGCAGCTTGGCCAGATCGGCCTCGGCGTCGGCTGGTTTGAGCTTGAAGATCCAGGTGCCGTAGGGTTCGCTGTTGAGCAGCTCGGGGCTGTCGCCCAGTTGTTCATTGGCCTGGATAACTTCACCGGCCACCGGCGAATAGATGTCGGAGGCGGCCTTGACCGACTCGACCACGCCTGCGGTGTCGCCGGCGGCGAACACGGTGCCGACTTCCGGCAACTCGACGAACACTACATCACCCAACGCTTGTTGAGCGTGGTCGGAAATGCCCACGGTAATCGTACCGTCGGCTTCCAGGCGCGCCCATTCATGGCTTTCGGCGAAACGCAGTTCGGCGGGAATATTGCTCATTTGTCATCCTCAGCTTCATCAGGTCAGCGGTCACCCGCATAAATTCATTAGATAAGCACTTTGCCATGGCGCACAAAGCTCGGGCGCACCACGCGCACGGGGTACCACTTGCCGCGAATTTCCACCTCGGCCCGGTCGGCGGTAGCCATCGGCACGCGGGCCAGAGCAATCGACTTGCTCAGCGTAGGAGAGAAACTACCACTGGTGATCTCTCCATCGCCAATTTCTGCGATTCGTACCACTTGATGGGCGCGTAAAACACCGCGCTCTTCAAGCACCAGGCCGACCAGCTTGGAAGCGGCGCCTGCGGCCCGCTCGTGCTCCAGCGCAGTGCGGCCGATGAAGTTGCGCTCTGCAGGCTCCCAGGCAATGCTCCAGGCCATGTTGGCGACCAGCGGCGAGACATTTTCGTCGATGTCCTGGCCATACAGGTTCATGCCGGCCTCCAGGCGCAGCGTGTCACGCGCGCCCAGGCCGATCGGCGAGATGCCGGCGCCGACCAGATCGTTGAAAAACGCCGGCGCCTGATCGGCGGGCAAAATTATTTCCAGCCCGTCTTCGCCGGTATAGCCGGTGCGGGCAATGAACCAGTCTTGATCATCATGGCCTTCGAAAGGCTTGAGGCGGCGGATCAGCTCGGCGCGCTGGCTCGACAGCAACTCGGCAATCCGCTGGCGGGCCCGCGGGCCCTGAATGGCCAGCATCGCCAGTTCCGGGTGCTCGATCAGTTGCACATCGAAGCCGGCCAGGTGAGCCTGCATCCAGGCCAGGTCCTTGGCGCCGGTGGCGGCATTGACCACCAGGCGATAACCGACAGGCGTTAGGTAGACGACCATGTCGTCGATGATGCCGCCCTGTTCATCGAGCATGGCGCTGTACAGCGCCCGGCCGGTGTCTTGCAGGCGGCCCACATCGTTGGCCAGCAGGTAACGCAGCCAGGGCTTGGCCTGGCTGCCGATAATATCGATCACATGCATGTGAGAGACATCGAATACACCGCAATCGCGACGCACCTGATGGTGCTCCTCAACTTGCGAGCCGTAGTGCAACGGCATGTCCCAACCACCAAAATCGACCATCTTCGCGCCCAGCGCGAGGTGCAGGTCAAACAGGGGGGTACGCTGTCCCATGGGTTTCTCCTTCCGGGCGTGGCGAGGATACGGGCCGCAACTGGCTGGCAAGCCCCCAATGACTCGGGGTCTGCTACAACTGAAAACCTGCCGTCGAAGCAACGGTCCGCATCGATTGCGGCGCATTGTAGCCGCATGACGAGAAGCCCGCATCCGACGCAGGACGATCTGAAATACGCAGTGTCATTTCATTTGGCCAGCAGCAAGGTATCAGCCGTGCTGGCGGGCCGAGCGGCGAATGAGGCCGATCACCGGCAGCAGGCCGACCAGCACCAGGGTCAGGGCCGGCAAGGCGGCCCGCGCCCACTCGCCCTCGCTGGTCATTTCAAAGATGCGCACCGCCAGGGTGTCCCAGCCGAACGGGCGCATCAGCAAGGTGGCGGGCATTTCCTTGAGCACATCGACAAACACCAGCAAGGCCGCGCTCAAGGCGCCCGGCACCAGCAAGGGCAGATAAATGGTGAAAAACAGCCGTGGGCCGCTGGTGCCCAGGCTGCGCGCCGCTTCCGGCAACGACGGGCGGATCCGCGCCAGGCTGCTTTCCAGCGGGCTGTAGGCCACGGCAATGAAACGCACCAGATACGCCAGCAGCAAGGCCGCCAGGCTGCCCAGCAGCAACGGCTTGCCGGCGCCGCCCAGCCACGACGACAGCGGAATCACCAGCGCCCGGTCCAGGTAACTGAACGCCAGCATGATCGACACCGCCAGCACCGAGCCCGGCAGCGCATAGCCCAGGTTGGCAAGGCCGACCCCTGAGCGTATCGCCGTGATCGGCGCCAGGCGCTGGGCGAACACCAGCACCAGCGCCACGCTGACGGTGATCAGCGCGGCAATGCTGCCTAGGTACAAGGTGTGCAGCACCAGGCCGGTGTAACGTTCGTCCAGGTCGAAGCGCCCGCGCTGCCAGACCCAGACCACCAGTTGCAGCATCGGCACGGCAAACGCGCAGATGAACACCAGCGCGCACCAGCTGCTGGCCGCCAGCGCCTTGAAACCACGCAGGTGGTACAACGCCTTGCCGCGCGGGCGCTCGTTGGTGGGCCGGCTGATGCCGCGTGCGCGACGTTCGCCATACAACACGACCATCACCGCCAGTAACAGCAGGCTGGCCAGTTGCGCTGCGCTGGAGAGGCTGAAGAAGCCGTACCAGGTCTTGTAGATGGCGGTGGTAAAGGTGTCGAAGTTGAACACTGACACCGCGCCAAAATCCGCCAGGGTTTCCATCAGCGCCAGCGCCACGCCGGCACCGATGGCCGGGCGTGCCATCGGCAGGCCCACGCGCCAGAACGCTTGCAGAGGCGACAGGCCGAGCACCCGCGCCGCTTCCGTCAGGCCGCGACCCTGAGCCAGAAACGCAGTGCGCGCCAGCAGGTAGACATAGGGATAGAACACCAGCACCAGCACCACGATCACCCCGCCGGTGGAGCGCACACGTGGCAGGCGCAGACCAGTGCCGAACCACTCGCGCAGCAGAGTTTGCACGGGGCCGGCAAAGTCCAGCAGGCCGACGAAGACAAACGCCAGCACATAGGCGGGGATCGCGAACGGCAGCATCAAGGCCCAGTCGAGCCAGCGCCGGCCGGGGAATTCGCACAGGCTGGTCAGCCAGGCCAGGCTCACGCCCAGCAGGGTCACGCCCACCCCGACGCCGAGCACCAGCGTCAGGGTGTTGCCCAGCAAGCGGGTCATCTGGGTTTCAAGCAGGTGCGACCAGATCTGTTGATCGACACTTTGCCAGGACAACAACAGGACGCTGAGGGGTAACAGCACCAGCGCGGCGATGGCAAAGACCAGGGGATACCAGCGGCGTTGGGCGGGATGGGCCAAAAGAGGGAATCTCGGTTCGCGGTGGTTCGCCAGTGTTCGCGGTTTTAACCGCGAACGGCGAAAAGGGCGGGTATTAAATCAATTCCAGCCCGCGCGATCCATCATGCGAATCGCTTCTGCCTGACGCTTGCCCGCGACTTCGACCGGGATGGTGTCGGCCTTGAACGAACCCCAGCTGGCCACTTCGGCACTCGGCGGCACGTTCGGGTTGGCCGGGAACTCCTGATTGACGCCGGCGAAGATCGCCTGGGCTTCAGGACCGGTCATCCATTCCACCAGCGCCTTGGCCGCCTCGGCATGCGGTGCGTGCTTCGTCAGGCCGATACCCGACAGGTTGACGTGTACGCCACGGTCGTTCTGGTTGGGCCAGAACAGTTTCACCGCCAATTGCGGGTTCTGCTTGTGCAGACGGCCGTAGTAGTAGCTGTTGACGATGCCGACGTCGCACTGGCCGGCGTTGATGGCCTCAAGCACGGCGATGTCGTCGGAGAACACGTCGGTGGACAGGTTGTTGACCCAGCCCTTGAGAATCTTGTCGGTGGCCTCGACGCCGTGGGTTTCGATCAGGGTGGCGGTCAGCGACTGGTTATAAACCTTCTTGGCCGTGCGCAGGCACAGGCGGCCTTCCCAGTTCTTGTCGGCCAGCGCCTCGTAGGTGCTCAGCTCTTCGGGTTTGACCCGGTCGGTCGAGTAGGCAATGGTCCGCGCGCGCAGGCTCAGCCCGGTCCAGGCGTGGGTCGATGAGCGATACTGCGTCGGGATGTTGGCATCGATCGTCGGCGTGCTGAACGGTTGCAGGATGCCCATCTGCTCGGCTTGCCACAGGTTGCCGGCATCGACGGTCAGCAGCAGGTCGGCGGTGGCGTTTTCACCCTCGGCCTTGATGCGCTGCATCAGCGGCGCTTCCTTGTCAGTGATGAACTTGATCTTGACCCCGGTCTTGGCGGTATAGGCATCGAAAACGGGCTTGATCAACTCGTCGATTCGCGACGAATACACCACAACTTCATCGGCCGCCTGGGCAGTGCTGCCGAGCATTGTCAGTGTCAGGGCAGCGAGAAGACGCTTGCTTGCCTGCATGGGAAAGCCTCTAGGTTCAAATACGAGGCCGAAATGGTAGTCAATACCATTGGCGACCTCAATCAAGGGAGGTGAAGAGCCGTAACTTAATGTTGCGACACGCGGCTTAGATCCGCGCCAGGGCCGGCATTTCTCCCGACAATCCCAATGCTTCGCGCACGAACATGGCTTTGACTTCGGGCAGGTCGTTGACCACTTTCAGGCCGGTGTTGCGCAGCCAGCGCAAGGGCAGACGGTCGTCCTGGAACAGCCGCTCGAAGCCTTCCATTGCGGCCATCAGGCTCAGGTTGTGCGGCATGCGCCGGCGCTCGTAGCGACCCAGTACACGTTCATCGGCAAGCCTTTCGCCGCGTGCGGCGGCGTGCAACAGCACTTCAGCCAGCACGGCCGCATCCAGAAAGCCCAGGTTCACGCCCTGCCCGGCCAACGGGTGAATGGTGTGCGCGGCATCGCCGATCAGCGCCAGGCCCGGGGCCACATAGCGCTTGGCGTGGCGCTGGCGCAGCGGTACGCACATGCGCGCGTCGGCATGCAGCACGGTGCCCAGTTGTCCCTCGAAGGCGCGTTCCAGTTCGGCGCTGAACAAGGTGCTGTCGAGCGCCATCAAGCGTTCGGCCTCGACCGGGGTCACCGACCAGACGATGGAGCACCAATGCTCGCCTTCGCGCGCCAGTGGCAGGAAGGCCAGCGGGCCGTCGTCGGTGAAGCGCTGCCAGGCCGTGCGGCCGTGCGGTTGTTCGGTGCGCACGCTGGTGACGATGGCGTGATGCAGGTAATCCCATTCGCGGGTCGGCGTGCCGCTCAAGCGGCGGATGGCCGAGTGTGCACCGTCCGCGCCGACCACCAGCGGTGCCCGCAGGCGCCGGCCATCGGCCAGGGTCAGCAGCCAGTCATCGCCGGAATGGCGCAGCTGTTCGAGGCGTGCATGCTCCAGCAGGCCGATGTCGCTGTCGTGCAGGCGCTCAAGCAGCGCATCCTGGACCACGCGGTTCTCGACGATGTGACCGAGCACATCGGCGTGCACGCTGGCGGCGGAAAAATGAATCTGTCCGGTGCCGCTGCCATCCCAGACCTGCATCTGCGCGTAGGGACTCAGGCGCCTTGAGACGATGCCGTCCCAAGCGCCGAGACGCTGCAGAATCCGCTGGCTGGCGGCCGACAGCGCGCTGACACGCGGCTCGAACGGCGCGTGCGGGTCGAACGGTTCGACGCTCATGGAGCCGCCGTCGACCACCAGCACGTCCAGGCCGCTGCCTTGCAATGCCAGCGCCAGGGCACTGCCGACCATGCCGGCTCCAACGATCAGCACATCCGCGCGGGTTTCCATGGTTCAGATCACTCGTATTGGGCGCGCAGGCCGGTGGGTGGTGAGAGGCTCAAGCATCGGGACGGGTTCCCAGGCCCATGGCCTGGCGGGCGAACCAGCGTTTGGCCGGCGGCAGCAGGTCCAGGCCGAGCAGTCCCAGGTTACGCCCGGCGGTGACCGCCGACCGGGTACTGCCGAACAGCCGCGTGACCTTGTCGGAAAAGCCCACGGTCAGTTGTTGATCGAGTTGCTGGCGGTCGCGATAACGTTGCAGCGTCGCCAGGTCGCCCGGCGCCTCGGGGCTTTCAAGCAGCGTACGCGCCAGAGCATCGGCGTCACGCAGCGACAGGTTGAAGCCCTGCCCGGCAATCGGGTGCAGGCTGTGCGCCGCATTGCCGAGGACCACCAGGTGCGAGCGCACCTGCTCATCGGCCTCGACCAGCGTCAGCGGGTACACATGCCGTGCGCCGACCTGGCACAAGCGGCCCAGGCGGTAGCCGAACACGTCCTGCAGCTCACGCAGGAAACTGCGCTCGTCGAGGGCCGCCAGCCGCTGGGTGTCGTCGCCGGTGCGGGTCCAGACCAGCGCGCAGCGGTTCTCCGGCAGCGGCAGCAAGGCCATCGGGCCCTGATCGGTAAAACGTTCGAAGGCCTGGCCGCAATGCGCTTCGGCGGGGCTGATATTGGCGATCAACGCACTCTGCCCGTAAGGCCGCTGGCGCACGCTGATGCCCAGTTGTTCGCGCAGGCTGGAGCGCCCGCCGTCGGCCAGAATGGCCAGGTCGCATTCCAGCTCGGTTTCGTCGCTGAGGCTCAGGCGGTAGCCACCGGTAATCGGCTGCATCGTGCGCACCTCGGCCGGCACCCGCCAACTGATTACCTCAGGGTCCAGGCCTTGCCACAGGCATTGGCCCAGCCAGGCGTTTTCCACGACATAACCCAGTGCCGGCACGCCTTCTTCGAGCGCCGACAGGCGTGTAGCGCCAAAGCGGCCGCGATCCGACACCTGAATCTGCAGGATCGGCTCGGCGCGCCGGGCAATGTCCTGCCACAGGCCCAGCTGTTCGTAGATGCGCCGGGCGCCAAACGACAGCGCCGAAGAGCGTGCGTCGTAGCTGGGCTGATAGGCATCGCCCGGAGCGAACGGCTCGATCAGCACGATCTTCCAGCCGCGTGCACGGGCACCGGCCTGTAAGGCCAGGGCCAGGCTGGCGCCGACCAGCCCGCCACCGACGATGGCCAGATTGAAGCGGCTCATGCGGCCTGTACCCGGGCGGCGGCCATCAAGGCCTCGATCTCGGCCACGGTTCTGGGCACATCACCGGTCAGGATGTCGCAACCCTGGCGGGTCACCACCACATCGTCTTCGATTCGCACACCGATCCCTCGCCATTTTTTCGCGACAGTCTTGTTGTCTGCCGCAATATAGATGCCCGGTTCCACGGTCAGTGCCATGCCGGGTTCGAGCACGCGCCATTGGCCGCCGACCTTGTAGTCGCCGACATCATGGACATCCATGCCCAGCCAGTGGCCGGCACGGTGCATGTAGAACGCCTTGTGCGCGTCGCTGGCGATCAGCGCGTCGATGTCGCCATCGAGCAGTCCCAGCTCAACCAGCCCTTCGGTAATGACCCGCACCGTGGCTTCGTGCGCCTCGTTCCAGTGACGGCCCGGCGCGATGGCCTCGAAGGCGGCTTGCTGGGCCTTGAGCACCAGCTCGTAAATCGCCTTTTGCTCCGGCGAAAACGTACCGCTGACCGGAAAGGTGCGAGTGATGTCGCTGGCATAGCAGTCGATCTCGCAGCCGGCATCGATCAGCACCAGATCCCCGTCCTTGAGCGGCGCGTTGTTTTCCTGATAGTGCAGGATGCAGGCATTGCGGCCCGAGGCGACAATCGAGCCATAGGCCGGCATGCGCGCCCCGCCCTTGCGGAACTCATACTCCAGCTCGGCTTCCAGGCTGTATTCATGCAAGCCTGCGCGGCTGGCCTGCATCGCCCGCACATGGGCACGGGCCGACACCTGCGCTGCGTAGCGCATGACCTTGATCTCGGCCGCCGATTTATACAGGCGCATGTCATGCAGCAGGTGATCCAGGGCAACGAATTCGTTTGGCGGCTGCGCGCCCAGGTGGGCCTTGGAGCGGATGGTGTTGATCCACTCCATCAGGTGCCGGTCGAATTCCGGGTTGCTGCCCATCGCCGAGTACACCCGGTCGCGGCCTTCGATCAGGCCCGGCAGGATGTCGTCGATGTCACTGATCGGAAAAGCGTCAGCGGCGCCGTAGTCGCGCACGGCACCTTCCTGGCCGGCGCGCAGGCCGTCCCACAGTTCTCGCTCGGGATTGCGTTCACGGCAGAACAACACGTACTCGCCGTATTCGCGGCCCGGAATCAGCACCACCACCGCTTCCGGCTCCGGGAAGCCGCTCAGGTAGTGGAAGTCGCTGTCCTGGCGATAGACGTGCTCGACATCGCGGTTACGAATCGCCACCGCCGCTGCCGGCAGGATGGCAATGCTGTCGGGTTCCATCTGCGCCATCAGGGCCTTGCGGCGCCGGGCGTATTCGGACTTCGGGATATGCATCATGGGTAATGGGCGTCCCCGTTCAAACGGTGTGAACACCCTGGCACTGGCCAGGTGTTCACAGCGTACTTGAGATGATGGGATCAGTGCAGCGAAGGCTTGGCGGCTGCCGGTGCGGCGCTGGCTTTGGCGCACTCGGTGAACAGTAGCAGCGGCGCGACGCGCAGGTATTCCATGACTTCCATGTAATCGCTTTCGCCGTCTTCGGACTCTTCCAGTGCGTCCTGAACCTGAGCAATGGCGGCCAGGTCCTGCAGCACTTCGGTGGCCTCCGGGCTGATCACCCGGTCGCCGGCAGCCAGGCCAAAGCCCGACAGAAAGCCCTGGCACCATTGGCCCAGTGCGGCGGCGCGCTCGGTCAGTGGCTCATCGTCACCGGGCAACAGCAGCACCACGGTCATGTCGTCGCTGGTCAGTTCACCCTTGACCATTTCCTGCAGTCCGACCAGGGCCTGGCGCACGTTGTCCTGTGGCTCGGTTTCCAGCAGGATCGAGGCATCGGCAAACCAGCTTTCGGCATCGAAGCCTGCACCGGCGCAACTGCGGCCAAGCAGCATGCCATGCAGCTCGGCGGGAGAGACCGGATGGCCGCCGCTGGCGAGCAAGGTGGCGAAGGCTTTGTAAGGGGAGTTTTGAGTAGGCATGGGTAACTGGTCGCCAAACGGCGCAATGTCTAGAATGAAGGCCTTGTATCCTAGGGGCTGTTAGCGTTGCAGCACAAGCTGAACCCCACAAACTATCTGTAAGGCACGTGGGTCCGGCAAGCTTATCGAGGCCGTGCAGCCGACGCTCTTTATTGCGCCACTTATCAGAAATAATCAGTGAGGCTCCATGCCAGATACCGATCTGCAAGCGCTGATGGCCCGCTTGGAGTTGTTGCTTGACCATGTCGAGCAACTAAAAGGCCAAAATGCGTTCCTATTAGCTCAGCAAAAGTCCTGGCGCGAGGAACGCGCCCACCTCATTGAAAAGAACGAAATCGCCCGGCAGAAGGTCGAGTCACTGATTTCGCGCCTCAAAGCCCTGGAGCAAGACTCATGAGCAATGGCAACAGCGTTACCGTGCAAATCCTCGACAAGGAATATTCCATCAGTTGCCCGGCCGAGGAGCGCGCCAATCTGGTCAGCGCTGCCCGCTACCTCGATGGCAAGATGCGGGAAATCCGCACCACCGGCAAAGTCATCGGCGCCGATCGCATTGCCGTGATGGCCGCCCTGAACATCACCCACGACCTGCTGCACAGGCAGAGCCTGCCCGACGTACAGGCCAATGGCTCGACGCGTGAACAGGTGCGCAACCTGCTCGAACGGGTCGACCTTGAGCTGTCCGGCGATGCCCCGACTAGTGGCAGTTCGTCGCACAGCTGATTATTTCGTAACGTTTCTGTATACTTGCGCCGCTCCCTGGAGTGTTTGCCAGTCGGTCATGTCCCTGAGCCGATACGCACAACCACGGGGGTTGCACGTGGAGTTGGTGTGCATGTCCGCTCGCCGGAAAGCCTTAAAACTTCCTGTAATCTCCACCTTGAACTTTCGGGTTCAAGGGCTACACCGACAGCGGCTCGTCGGGGAGTCTTGATTCAAGCCATTGCCTGGTAACGCCCGGCAATGGCTTTCTTCTTCCTCAATTCGAGGACCTGTCTGCATGACACTTCGCTCATGATCAGCGCCACCTCAATGTCCCGCCCCCAACTGCGCCGCTTGCTGCGCAAAACGCGCCGTGCCTTGAGCCGTAGCCAGCAACACGCCGCCGCGCACGGGCTGTACCGGCAACTGGCGCAACATCCGCTGTTTCGCCGCGCCCGGCATGTCTCGCTGTACCTGGCCAATGACGGTGAAATCGACCCGCGCCTGCTGCTGCAGGCTGCCCAGCGACGTGGCAAGACGGTTTACCTGCCGTTGCTCAACGCCTGGCCCAGAACCCGAATGGTGTTCCAGCGCGTGCAGCGTGGCGAGACGTTCAGGCCCAATCGTTTTGGTATTCCGGAGCCGCTCATCAACCGCGCCCGGCAACGGCCGGTCTGGGCGCTGGACCTGATTCTGATGCCGTTGGTGGGGTTCGACGAGCAGGGTGGGCGTCTGGGGATGGGCGGCGGCTTCTACGATCGCAGCCTGGCCTATCGCAGCCGCCGGCAAACCTGGCGCAAGCCGACGCTGCTGGGCCTTGCCCACGAATGTCAGAAAGTCGAGCAGTTGGCCCTGGCCAGTTGGGATATCCCGCTGCAGGGCACGGTGTCAGACAAGCGCTGGTATCTGGCTTAGAGACGGCGGGGCCGGTCAATCAATGACGGCCCGGAACCTTTTGCTGTTGCTGAACGATTTCCAGCGGCGCGTCAGGCTTGTTGGTCCACAGACTTTGCGCATAGCCGGTGGTGACAATACCCAGGCCGAACAAGATGACAAGAATCCAGAGAAGATCCGGCTTGCGATTCACTGATTGCCTCCTGAAGCGAATCAAATACGTTGTCAGCAGCGGGGTAAGGTGGGGGCCGTGCGGCAGCGTGGTACGAAAGGGAGCGCATTTTGCGGTAACGTGACGCAGTACGCAAATCATCAATTCAACCGGCTGTCGGTTTGTCATGAACTTGTATTAACCCCCCTTTCAGGAGTACCGCGCGTGGCCTATTGGCTGATGAAATCCGAACCCGACGAGTTCTCGATCAGCGACCTCAAGCGCCTGGGCAGCGCCCGCTGGGACGGTGTACGCAACTATCAGGCGCGTAACTTTCTGCGCAGCATGGCCGAGGGCGACGGGTTCTTTTTCTACCACTCCAGTTGCCCGCAGCCGGGTATCGCCGGCATTGGCAGCATCGTGCGCAGCGCCTACCCCGACCCCACCGCGCTTGACCCGGACAGCCACTATTTCGACGCCAAGGCCAGCCTGGAGAAAAATCCCTGGAGCGCCATCGACGTGGGCTTTACCGGGATTTTTCCCAAGGTGCTGGGGCTCGACTGGCTCAAACAGCAACGTGCGCTGGAGGCGCTGCCCCTGGTGCAAAAGGGCAGCCGCTTGTCGGTCATGCCGGTGAGCGCCGAACAGTGGGCCGCGATTATGGCGCTGGTGGGCGGTAAATGACCGCCCCAACCGGCTCTACTGGGCGATCAGGTTGTTGAACAGCAAATCATCAACGATCGGCTTGCCTTCTTCGTCGTTCATGACCTGCTGGACCTGCTTGAGCGCTTCCTGACGCAGCTTTTCCTTGGCCTCGGCGGTGCTCATGCTCTCGACGGTCTGCTGGGCAAACAGTGCCACCAACTGGTTGCGCAGCAAGGCGTCATTGCGCTTGACCGCCGCCTGGGCATCGGCGCCGGTAACGCGCAAGGCGATATCGGCCTTGTACACGCGCACCTTTGGGCCGCCATCCAGCGCATAGTTACCCACGAACGGTGGCGTCATGCTCACATACGCCGCCTTCGGTGCGCCCTCTTCTTCCTTCTTTTCTTCTGCCTGCGCCAGGGCGGGCAGCGACAAGGCCAGCAACATCAGAATCCACGCTTTCACAGTCCACTCCTTCAATACAGTTAGCGCCGGGCTGCGCAGTCTACAGCGTTTGAATAGACGCCTGCCGAATGCTCATCCAGCCGGATCGGCGTTGTCCTGAGCATATCGGCCAGCACGATAAAAGAAATAGCCATGAACGCTGAATGCTCATCAAAACGACGCCCCGCCCTCTGTAAAGACCAGAAGATTGCGAGCCTCTATCTTTCTGGGGGCCTTGCGCGTGACCCGCCACGGCTCGAAACGCCATTGACTCACCGTAGCCACGACGTCCTTTTCAAATCCCGGATGAGTGCTCTTGAGGATCCTGACACGGCTGACCGTACCGTCGTTGTGGATAACAAAGCTGATGCTGACCAGGCCGGAAAGTCTGGCCTGTAGCATCTCTGCGGGATAAGCCGGAACCGGTTGATGGGTAAATACCACGTTGAATGGCGTGGCCATGGCTGTAGTGCAAGCCAGCCATAGGGCAAAAACCGCCAGTATCCTGCGATTCATCAGGACGCCTCCTGCAGTTCAACCGGCTCATCGACGCCCACCAGCAATTGCCTGATGGACGGCGGCAGATGATCGCCGTATCGGGATTGCGGCCGCTGGCGGCAGCCTTTGACAATGCCTGGAATGGCTGTCTCCAGCTTGGCAAGCAAGGCCTGGCGCTCACGTTCATCGTGTTGCAAGGCAACGTATTCGTCATGCAGGAATTGCCGGGTGTACCAGAACACGTCGACCTGTCTCATCGGTGCGTGTGGGAAGTGTTGTTGCTGGGCTTTGACTTCATAGTTGATATAGGCGCAGCGAATATTGCCCAGGCCGACATTCACGAGGCTGTCAAAGCGGGCAAGGCCTTGGGAGCCGAAGATCACCGGCAGAGTGACGGCAACCTGTGGTGGTGCCCTGAGGTTTCCTGCCCATGGTTTGAAACGCCACTGCTCAAAGGTTTTTTCGACGGAGGTGGTCAGTGCCGGATGCATGCTTTCGATGACCCTGACCTCGGCAATCGAACCATCGGACTTCACGATCAGCCGTGCTCGCACCTTGCCGGCGTAGCGGTTTTCGATCAGTTGCGCGGGGTATTCGGGAGCGGGGGCCAGTACCGGTACCAGCACCAGCCGCTCTTTCGCCGCCTGCACCGGGTACGGCAATAACCCCATGATCAACACCACCAGCCATTTCATCCCCACCTCCAGCGCAGAAACGCCGGTATGGCGCCATGGCTGTGATGCTAGGCCGAATGGGCGTTGTTCATAAGTTCATGGCGTCCGAGGCGGTTGTAGGAGAACTCCGAAATATCTTGTATCCACCTGAACGAGGTGGATACACAGTTTTTTCAGGACAGCGAGCCGCAGCGTTTGAGGCGTGCTTCCAGTACCCGGTCCGGCATGGCATGGCTGCGCAGGGCCTGAGCGGTCTGGTGGACATAGTCGCGGGTGGTGCCGAAGCGTCCGCAGGCGCTGGCCAGTACCTGGCTGAGTACGCTGTCGGGCAGGTTGCCGGCGTAGCTGGGCAGGTGGCGCTCCAGCACAAAACCCAGCGCCTGAACCTTGCGGCCATCTTCCAGGCGGCAGCTGAGCCAGTGCGGGCGATAGGAGGGATAAGGCATTTCACGTTTCCACAACGCGATCAGCGATTCTTCGAGGCATTCTTCGCCCAGCCGATAGGCAAAGCCGGTGCAGGAGCCGCCACGGTCCAGGCCGAACACCAGGCCCGGAATGTCCGGCGTGCCACGGTGTTCGTGGGACCACAGGTACAGGCCGCGATGATAACCGTGCACTTTGGCGCGCTGACGCTCCACGGCGGGGCATTCGGGGCGCCAGATCAGCGAGCCGTAGGCGAACAGCCAGACCGGGCCGCCTTCGTGGCCTTGCAGCGTGGCGTGCATCGACGCCAGCAATTGTTCGTGGGTGAGTTGCGGGCCGAGGTCGATGCTCGGTGGATAGGTCAGGCCCAGACCGTTATGTACGGCGGCTGACAGCTCATTGACTGGATTACCCATGTGTCCCCCTGGCAGTGGCCGAAGGCGTGATCTGCCGGTGTTACAAAGAACGTCTAGCGATTGAAAAGGTGTCCGATGAAACGAAATCGAACAAGGCCTCAATACTGGCATGAAGCAATTTTTAATCCAACCGCAAAGGGCGTGCGGCAGGCTTCAGATCAGCGGGATATAAGACCGTTTGAGGATAAGAAGCTGTGCAAATGCCATAAGGCTATGCAATAGCGGCCGGTCGGCCGCTGTTATCGAGGGGCGTAGGCGAAGACGTCGGCGCGCATGCGATGGGCGTCCATGCCGGCTTCGACCAGAGCATCCAGGGTGGCGTAGATCATGGCCGGTGAGCCGCTGGCATAGACATTCACGGCGGACAGATCCTTGATGTCTTCACGCACCGCTTCATGCAGCATGCCGCAACGGCCTTCCCAGCCGCACAGGTCGCTGACGACCTTGTGCAGGAACAGGTTGGGCAGCTTCAACCATTCGTCCCAGTGGCCGATGGCGTAGAAGTCTTCCGGGCGGCGTACGCCCCAGTACAGGTGCACCGGGTGCTTGAAGCCTTCGGCGCGGCAGTGTTCGATCAGGCTGTGCATCTGCGCCATGCCGGTGCCGGCGGCGATCAGCACCAGCGGGCCATCCGGCAGCTCGGCCAGGTGAGTGTCGCCGAACGGTAGCTCGACCCGCGCCAGGCCGTCGCGCTGCAATTGCGCGATCAAGGCCAGAGAACCGGCTTCACGGGCCAGCACATGCAGTTCAAGGTCGCGGCCACGGTGCGGCGCGCTGGCCAGCGAAAACGCTGACTTTTCGCCGCCCTCGCGCTCGATCATCAAATATTGCCCGGCGTGGTAGCGCGGCGGCTTGCCTGCCGGTGCGCGCAGGCCGATGCGCCAGACATCGCCGCCCACCGGCGTGCATTCGCTCAACTGGCACGCCAGGCGGCGCACCGGCAACTCACCCAGGGCAAGCACGCCGTCCCACAGCAGCACGCAGTCTTCAAGCGGCTCGGCCAGGCAGGTATAGACCTCGCCGTGGTCGTGCGCCTGCCCGCCTTGCAGCACCTGGCCTTCGACCAGCAAGGCGGCGCACACATGGCAGTTACCGTTGCGGCAGCTGTTCGGGCATTCGTAGCCCAGGCGCTGCGCGGCGGCAAGAATGGCCTCGCCGGGCAGGGTTTCCAGCACCGCGCCCGAGGGCTGCAAGGTGACACGCATCAGTTGATTCCCAGTTGGTTCCAGATCTCGTCGACGCGGCGTGTGACGGCCTCATCCTTGACGATTGCGCGGCCCCATTCACGGGTGGTTTCGCCCGGCCATTTGTGCGTGGCGTCCAGGCCCATCTTCGAGCCCAGCCCGGACACCGGCGAGGCGAAGTCCAGATAGTCGATGGGCGTGTTCTCGATCATCACCGTGTCGCGCTTGGGGTCCATGCGCGTGGTGATGGCCCAGATCACGTCGTTCCAGTCGCGTGCGTTGATGTCGTCGTCGGTGACGATAACGAACTTGGTGTACATGAACTGTCGCAAAAACGACCACACGCCGAGCATCACGCGCTTGGCATGGCCGGGGTACTGCTTCTTGATGGTCACCACCGCCATGCGGTACGAGCAGCCTTCGGGCGGCAGGTAGAAGTCGACGATTTCCGGGAACTGCTTCTGCAGGATCGGCACGAACACTTCGTTGAGCGCAACGCCGAGAATCGCCGGCTCATCCGGTGGCCGGCCGGTGTAGGTGCTGTGATAGATCGGCTTGATCCGATGGGTGATGCGCTCGACGGTGAACACCGGAAAGCTGTCGACTTCGTTGTAGTAGCCGGTGTGGTCGCCATACGGGCCTTCATCGGCCATTTCGCCGGGATGAATCACCCCTTCGAGGACGATTTCGGCGCTGGCCGGCACTTGCAGGTCGTTGCCACGGCACTTGATCAGCTCGGTGCGGCTGTCGCGCAGCAGGCCAGCGAAGGCATATTCCGAGAGGCTATCGGGCACTGGTGTCACGGCGCCAAGAATGGTCGCCGGGTCCGCCCCGAGGGCCACGGCCACCGGAAACGGCTGGCCCGGATGTTTGGCGCACCATTCCTTGAAGTCCAGCGCGCCGCCACGGTGGCTGAGCCAGCGCATGATGACCTTGTTGCGACCAATCACCTGCTGGCGATAGATGCCCAGGTTCTGGCGCTCCTTGTTCGGCCCGCGGGTGACGGTCAGGCCCCAGGTGATCAGCGGCGCGACATCGCCCGGCCAGCAGGTTTGCACCGGCAGCAGGCCCAGGTCGACGTCGTCGCCTTCGATGACCACTTCCTGGCACGGTGCGTCCTTGACCACTTTGGGGGCCATGGCGATGACTTTCTTGAAGATCGGCAGCTTCGACCAGGCGTCCTTGAGCCCCTTGGGCGGCTCGGGCTCTTTGAGGAAGGCCAGCAATTTGCCGATCTCGCGCAACTCGGCAGTGGTCTCGGCGCCCATGCCCATGGCCACCCGCTCAGGGGTGCCGAACAGGTTGCCGAGCACCGGAATATCGAAACCGACGGGCTTTTCGAACAGCAGGGCCGGGCCCTTGGCACGCAGGGTGCGATCACAGATCTCGGTCATTTCCAGGACTGGGGAAATGGGCATCTGGATGCGTTTCAACTCTCCGCGCTGCTCAAGCTGCTGCACGAAATCCCTAAGATCCTTGAATTTCATTGACCCGGCCACTTTCTGAAATAGGTGCGTATCGTACCTGCTCCAGAGCGTGGCTTGGGCACACAGGCAAAAAAAATGGCGCCCCGAAGGGCGCCATTTTCATGAGTTGCTGCCTGTCACTTGCGTTTCATGGACAGGAAGAACTCATCGTTGGTCTTGGTCGTCTTGAGCTTGTCGATCAGGAACTCGATGGCCGCGACTTCATCCATAGGATGCAGCAGCTTGCGCAGGATCCACATACGCTGCAGTTCGTCGTCGGCCGTCAGCAACTCTTCACGGCGAGTGCCGGAGCGGTTGATGTTGATGGCCGGGAAGACGCGCTTCTCGGCGATCTTGCGGTCCAGGGGCAGTTCCATGTTGCCGGTACCCTTGAACTCTTCGTAGATGACTTCATCCATCTTCGAGCCGGTTTCGATCAGCGCGGTGGCGATGATGGTCAGCGAGCCGCCTTCTTCGATGTTACGCGCGGCACCGAAGAAGCGTTTCGGCTTCTCGAGGGCGTGGGCATCGACACCACCGGTCAGTACCTTGCCGGAGCTCGGGATCACGGTGTTGTAGGCACGTGCCAGACGGGTGATGGAGTCGAGCAGGATGACCACGTCCTTCTTGTGCTCGACCAGGCGCTTGGCCTTCTCGATCACCATTTCGGCAACCTGCACGTGGCGGGTTGGCGGTTCGTCGAAGGTGGAGGCAACTACTTCACCGCGCACGGTGCGCTGCATCTCGGTCACTTCTTCCGGGCGCTCGTCGATCAGCAGAACGATCAGGTGCACTTCGGGGTTGTTACGCGTGATGTTCGACGCGATGTTCTGCAGCATGATGGTCTTGCCGGCCTTTGGCGGCGCAACGATCAGGCCGCGCTGGCCCTTGCCGATCGGCGCGCAAAGGTCGATCACCCGACCGGTCAGGTCTTCGGTGGAGCCGTTGCCGGCTTCCATCTTCATGCGGATGGTCGGGAACAGCGGCGTCAGGTTTTCGAACAGGATCTTGTTCTTCGCGTTCTCGGGACGGTCGTAGTTGATCGTGTCGACCTTGAGCAGTGCGAAGTAACGCTCGCCTTCTTTTGGCGGGCGGATCTTGCCAACGATGGTGTCACCGGTGCGCAGGTTGAAGCGACGGATCTGGCTGGGCGAGACATAGATGTCGTCCGGGCCGGCCAGATAGGAAGCGTCTGCGGAACGCAGGAAACCGAAGCCGTCCTGGAGGATCTCCAGCACGCCATCACCGGAGATTTCCTCACCGCTTTTAGCGTGCTTCTTGAGCAGGGAGAAAATCACATCCTGCTTGCGCGAACGGGCCATATTTTCTATGCCCATCTGTTCGGCCATTTCGAGCAGATCGGTAATCGGCTTTTGCTTGAGTTCAGTCAGGTTCATATGGGAATGAAGTAATCGTATATGAGGGGAAATTAAGCGTTTGGCTTAATGAGACCGCGCCGCAGAGATGGCGAAAGGATCGCGTACTGAATCGAAAGGAGAGCGTCGGCGACGGCTTGCAGGGGGCTACGGAAGAAACCATAGCGGGGCCGAATGTAACACCTGAATTTGCATGCGTCTAGTATGGAAACTGAAAAAAACCCCGCAATTTGCGGGGTCTTGAATGTGCGGCAAGTCTTACAGGTGAGCGTCGAGGAACGCCTGCAGTTGCGACTTCGACAGCGCGCCAACCTTGGTGGCTTCGACATTACCGTTCTTGAACAGCATCAGGGTCGGAATGCCGCGCACGCCGTGCTTGGTCGGGGTTTCGGAGTTGTCGTCGATGTTCAGCTTGGCGACGGTCAGTTTGCCTTGGTAGGTCGATGCGATGTCGTCCAGAACCGGGGCGATCATCTTGCACGGGCCACACCACTCAGCCCAGTAGTCAACCAGCACAGGGCCTTGAGCCTTGAGGACATCGGCTTCAAAGCTGGCGTCGGTGACGTGTTTGATCAGGTCGCTACTCATGGAAATCTCCGAGGTGTCAGGCTAAAAAAACGTCGCCCATCATAACGGGCCTGCCAGCATTCAGGAAGTCGGCGATCATTGACTCTAGCTATGGCGCTGCATGAGCGAGCTTATAGCCGGCCGTTCAGGTGGCCGGCGAGACAAACACAATGCCGGTGCGCAGCGCCGCAGCGCGAATGTGTTCCTGCATGGCGCGCTGGGCCGGCCCGCTGGCATGGCGTGCCAGTGAGCGCAGGATCTTGCGGTGTTCCTGCCAGGTTTCCATGGCGCGCGAGGCGCGGATGAACGGCATTTTCTGGCTCTCCAGAAAAATATCGGCACCGGAGGTCATGATGCCGAGGATCGCCTGATTACCACTGGCGAGCAGAATCAGCCGGTGAAACTCGAAGTCCAGCTTTCCTGCCGCCTCGAAATCACCGGCACGCAGCTCCAGGCGCATGGCTTCGACGTTGTCTTCGAGCACATCGCATTCGTCGGCGGTCAGCGTCACCGCCGCCAGACCTGCCGCAAAACCTTCCAGTGCATAGCGCAGTTGAAAGGTATCGGCCGGGGAAACCTCGGCGCCCTGAGGCCACGAAAAACCCTGGCTGCGCGATTGTGGTTCATTCAGCGACTGCACAAACACGCCCTTGCCCGGCTGCACGCTGACCACGCCCATGGCGCTGAGCGAAGACAGCGCCTCACGCAGGGAGGCCCGGCTGACGCCCAGCAATACCGCCAGATCACGCTGCGATGGCAGGCTGTCGCCCGGCTGATAGCCCTGCTCGGTAATCAGTTTGCGGATGGCCCTGAGGGCCGATTCGGGTACGGCGAGGGAAGTCGTGAGCATTACTGTTCAGGCCAGTCTGTCCGGTAAAAATCCCTTTTATCCTTAACCACGCCATCGGGCAAGCGACGCCCAGTGCTGGGGCGACAGGGCCTGGCGGCGCTCCAGGATTGGGCGCGCCCTCCCTTGACTGTTCAGACCAGTAAGACCAAAACAGCGCTGAAAGCCTTGATTTACCGTTGCGGGCAAAAGTGTGGCATGGCCTGTGCACTGGCACTTGTGTCCACCTTATTCGCGCCATCCGGAGATGTCTCATGACCAAGCGTTACAGTGCTCTGCTCGCGGCTTTGTTTACCAGTCTGGCTCTCAGCCAGGCACCCGCCCATGCCAATGGCCTGGACGACATCACCACCCGCGGCACGCTGAAGGTCGCCGTGCCGCAGGACTTCCCGCCTTTTGGCTCGGTTGGCCCGGACATGAAGCCGCGCGGCCTGGACATCGACACGGCCAAGCTGCTGGCCGACCAGTTGAAGGTCAAGCTGGAACTGACGCCGGTCAACAGCACCAACCGCATTCCGTATCTGACCACCGGCAAGGTCGACCTGGTGATTTCCAGCCTCGGTAAAAACCCTGACCGCGAAAAGGTCATCGACTTCTCGCGCGCTTATGCGCCGTTCTACCTGGCCGTGTTCGGCCCGCCTGAAGCACCGATCAAGGACATCGCCGACCTCAACGGCAAGACCATCAGCGTGACCCGTGGCGCCATCGAAGACATCGAGCTCAGCGCCGTCGCCCCACAAGGCGCGACCATCAAGCGCTTTGAAGACAACAACTCGACCATCGCCGCCTACCTGGCCGGGCAAACCGACCTGATTGCCAGCGGCAACGTGGTGATGGTTGCCATCAGCGAGCGCAACCCCAAGCGCATTCCGGAACTGAAGGTGAAGCTCAAGGATTCGCCGGTGTACGTCGGCGTGAACAAGGGCCAGCCGGAGCTGCTGGGCAAGGTCAACGAGATTCTGAATGCGGCCAAGGCCGACGGCACCCTGGAAAAAGCCTCGACTACATGGCTCAAGCAACCGCTGCCGGCTGATCTCTGACCTGTTTCCGATCGCTGACGCTGCACTGACGAGACCCGCCCATGGCTTATAACTTCGACTTCACACCGGTGGTGCAAAACACCGACCTGTTGCTGCGCGGTGCGCTGTTCACCCTGGAACTGACCGCCATCGGCACGCTGCTTGGGGTCAGCCTGGGCATTGTCGGTGCGCTCGTCAGGGCCTGGAACATCAAGCCGTTCTCGGCGATCTTCGGCGTTTATGTCGAGCTGATCCGCAATACGCCGTTTCTGGTGCAGTTGTTCTTCATCTTCTTCGGCCTGCCGTCGCTGGGGCTGCAGATCAGCGAGTGGCAGGCGGCGATCCTGGCCATGGTGATCAACCTGGGCGCCTATTCGACGGAAATCATCCGTGCCGGCATCCAGGCCATTCCCAAGGGCCAGCTTGAAGCCGCTGCGGCGCTGGCCATGACCCGCTTCGAGGCATTCCGCCATGTGGTGCTGGTGCCGGCGCTGGGCAAGGTCTGGCCGGCGCTGAGCAGCCAGATCATCATCGTCATGCTCGGATCGTCGGTGTGTTCGCAGATTGCGACCGAAGAACTGAGCTTCTTCGCCAACTTTTTGCAATCGCGCAACTTCCGTGCGTTCGAGACCTACATCGCCACCACCCTGATCTACCTGTGCATGGCCTTGCTGATCCGGCAATTGCTGGCCTGGGTCGGGCGGCGCTATATCGCGAGGAATCGCTGATGGATTTCACCTTATGGGACATCCTGCGCAACCTGCTGACCGGCCTGCAATGGACGCTGGCCCTGTCGCTGGTGGCGTTTGCCGGCGGCGGGCTGGTCGGCCTGCTGGTGATGGGCATGCGCTTGTCGACCAGGGCCGGGCCGCGCTGGCTGGCGCACATTTATATAGAGCTGTTTCAGGGCACGCCGTTGCTGATGCAGTTGTTTCTGGTGTTTTTCGGGGTGGCGCTGCTGGGCGTGGATATTTCGCCCTGGGCCGCCGCTGCCGTGGCGCTGACCCTGTTTACCAGTGCGTTCCTGGCCGAGATCTGGCGCGGTTGCGTCGAGTCGATCGGCAAGGGCCAGTGGGAAGCCTCGGCCAGCCTGGCGCTGACCCCGCTGGAGCAGATGCGTTACGTCATCCTGCCGCAAGCCTTGCGCATTGCCGTGGCGCCCACCGTGGGTTTCTCGGTGCAGGTGGTCAAGGGCACGGCGGTGACCTCGATCATCGGCTTCACCGAACTGACCAAGACCGGCAGCATGCTGGCCAACGCGACGTTCGAACCCTTCATGGTCTACGGCTTCGTGGCCCTGGGCTATTTCATCCTGTGCTATCCCCTGTCGCTCTGCGCGCGCCATCTGGAAAGGAGGCTGCATGCCACCACTGCTTAGAGTTTCCGCGCTGCATAAATACTATGGCGATCACCATGTGCTCAAAGGCATCGACCTGTCGGTCGAGCAAGGCCAGGTCGTGGCGATCATCGGTCGCAGCGGTTCGGGCAAGAGCACGCTGCTGCGCACGCTCAACGGCCTGGAGTCGATCAACGACGGCGTGATCGAAGTCGACGGCGAATACCTCGACGCGGCCCGCGCCGACCTGCGCAGCCTGCGCCAGAAGGTCGGCATGGTGTTTCAGCAGTTCAACCTGTTCCCGCACCTGTCGGTCGGCGAAAACGTCATGCTCGCCCCGCAAGTGGTGAAAAAGACCAACCGCAGCGACGCGGCCAAACTGGCCCGGCAGATGCTCGACCGTGTCGGCCTGGGCGACAAGTTCGATGCCTTCCCGGACCGGCTGTCCGGCGGCCAGCAGCAGCGGGTGGCAATCGCCCGCGCCCTGGCCATGTCGCCCAAGGTGCTGCTGTGCGACGAGATCACCTCGGCACTGGACCCGGAACTGGTCAACGAAGTGCTCAGCGTGGTGCGCCAGCTGGCTACCGATGGCATGACGCTGATCATGGTCACCCACGAAATGCGCTTTGCCCGTGAAGTGGGCGACAAGCTGGTGTTCATGCACCAGGGCAAAGTGCATGAAACCGGGCACCCCAGAGAGCTGATGGCCAACCCGCAGACGCCGGAGCTGGCCAATTTCATCGGTTCGGTGGAGCAGGCCTGAGCCCCGGCAGGCAGCTTCGCGTTGGCTACGGGCATGGATCGTGGCACGATGGCGCGGTCACTGACCGAGACTCATCTGATCATGCCCCATACCAAACCCAAGAATTTCTCCCTGATCGCTGCCATCGACCTGGGTTCGAACAGTTTTCACATGGTTGTCGCCAAAGCCGATCAGGGTGAAATCCGTATTCTTGAGCGGCTGGGCGAGAAGGTGCAGCTGGCTGCCGGAATTACCCAGGAGCGCCAGCTCACCGAAGAGTCCATGCAGCGCGGCCTGGACTGCCTCAAGCGCTTTGCCCAATTGATCAACGGTCTGCCGCTGGGCGCTGTACGTATCGTGGGCACCAACGCGCTGCGCGAGGCGCGTAACCGCAATGAGTTCATCCACCGCGCCGAGGCCATTCTGGGCCACGACGTCGAAGTGATCTCGGGCCGTGAAGAGGCGCGCCTGATCTATCTCGGCGTGTCGCACACCCTGGCCGACACGCCCGGCAAGCGCCTGGTGGCCGACATCGGCGGTGGCAGCACCGAATTCATCATCGGCCAGCGCTTCGAGCCTTTGCTGCGCGAAAGCCTGCAGATGGGCTGTGTCAGCTTCACCCAGCGTTATTTCCGCGATGGCAAGATCACCCCTGCGCGTTACGCCCAGGCCTACACGGCCGCGCGTCTGGAATTGATGAGCATCGAGCAGGCCTTGCACCGCCTGAAGTGGGATGAGGCCATCGGTTCGTCCGGTACCATTCGCGCCATTGGCGCAGTGCTCAAGGCCAACGGCCATGGTTCGGGCGAGGTGAATGCCGAAGGCCTGGCGTGGCTCAAGCGCCGGCTGTTCAAGCTGGGCGACATCGAGAAAATCGACTTTGAGGGCATCAAGCCCGATCGTCTGGCTATTTTCCCGGCGGGGCTGGCGATTCTGGAGGCGATTTTCGACGCGCTGGAGCTGCAACGCATGGATCACTGCGAAGGTGCGCTGCGCGAAGGCGTGCTCTACGACCTGCTGGGCCGCCATCACCACGAAGACGTGCGCGAGCGTACGCTCAAGTCGTTGATGGACCGCTACCACGTCGACCTGGGCCAGGCCGAGCGGGTCGAGCGCAAGGCGCTGCATGCGCTGGAGCAAGTGGCCGAGTCGTGGGACCTGCAGGATGAAAACTACGCCGAACTGCTGAGCTGGGCGGCCAAGGTGCATGAAGTGGGCCTCGACATCGCCCACTACCATTACCACAAGCATGGCGCCTACCTGATCGAGCACTCCGACCTGTCGGGCTTCTCACGCGAAGACCAGCAGAAGCTCGCGCTGCTGGTGCGCGGCCATCGCCGTAATATTCCAAAGGACAAGTTCGCCGAATTCGGCGATGAAGGCGTCAAACTGATCCGCCTGTGCGTGCTGCTGCGCTTCGCCATCCTGTTCCACCACATCCGTGGTACCCAGGAAATGCCACAGGTGGTGCTGCGCGCCGATGGTCCGAACCTCGATGCGCAGTTCCCGGAAGGCTGGCTGGAAAACAACCAGCTGACCCAGGCCGACTTCGCGCTGGAAGCGGAGTGGCTGACCCGGGTCGGGATCGTCTTCAGTTCACGCTGATCACCGGGTTGCTCAGGCGCTCCAGCAGGGTCGCCTGGGCACTGCGGGCATTCTGGTTGCCGGTCGGGGTGCTGCGGATATAACGCCCGTCCGGCTGCAACAGCCAGCTATGGGTGTTATCGGACAGATAAAGCTCCAGCTCCTTCTTGACCCGCAACAGCAGCTTCTTGCCCTCTACCGGGAAGCAGGTCTCGACGCGCTTGTCGAGGTTGCGCTCCATCCAGTCGGCACTGGACAGGAACAGCTGCTCGTCGCCGCCATTCAGGAAGTAATAGACCCTTGTGTGCTCCAGGAAGCGGCCGATGATCGAGCGCACCTGAATGTTATGCGACACCCCTGGAATACCTGGGCGCAGGCAGCACATGCCGCGCACCACCAGATCGATCTTCACCCCTGACTGACTGGCCTTGTACAACGCGCGGATGACCTTGGGGTCGGTCAGCGAGTTGAACTTGGCGATGATGTGCGCCGGCTTGCCTTCACTGGCGAACTGCCCTTCGCGGGCAATCATGTCGAGAATGCCCTTCTTCAGGGTAAACGGCGCATGCAGAAGCTTTTTCATGCGCAGCGTCTTGCCCATGCCGATCAGCTGGCTGAACAGTTTGCCGACGTCTTCGCACAGGGCGTCGTCAGCGGTCAGCATGCTGTAGTCGGTGTACAGGCGGGCGTTGCCGGCATGGTAGTTACCGGTGCCCATGTGCGCGTAACGCACGATCTCGCCGGCCTCGCGGCGCAGGATCAGCATCATCTTGGAGTGGGTCTTGAAGCCGACCACGCCATAGATCACCACGGCACCGGCCGCTTGCAGGCGGCTGGCCAGCAGCAGGTTGGACTCTTCGTCGAAGCGTGCCCGCAGCTCGATGACCACGGTGACTTCCTTGCCGTTACGCGCGGCATCCACCAGCGCATCGACGATCTCGGAGTTGGCACCGCTGCGGTACAGGGTCTGGCGCACCGCCAATACATGCGGGTCCTTGGCGGCCTGGCGCATCAGGTCGACCACCGGCGTGAACGACTCGAACGGGTGCAGCAGCAGGATGTCCTGCTTGCGGATCACGCTGAACAGGTTGTCGCTGTTCTGCAGCAGCTTGGGAATCGCCGGCGTGAACGGCGGGTATTGCAGCTCTGGATGGCTGTCAAGGCCGGTGATGCTGAACAGGCGGGTCAGGTTGACCGGGCCGTTGACCCGGTACAGCTCCGACTCGTTGAGGCTGAACTGCTTGAGCAGGTAGTCCGACAGCTGTTTAGGGCAGGTATCGGCCACCTCAAGGCGCACCGCATCGCCGTAACGACGCGAGAACAGCTCGCCGCGCAGGGCGCGGGCCAGGTCTTCCACATCTTCGGAGTCCAGCGCCAGGTCGGCGTTACGGGTCAGGCGGAACTGATAGCAGCCCTTGACCTTCATGCCCTGGAACAGGTCGTCGGCATGCGCGTGGATCATCGACGACAGGAACACGAAGTTATCGCCAGGACCACCGACGTCCTCAGGCACCTTGATGACCCGCGGCAGCAGGCGCGGTGCCGGAATGATCGCCAGGCCCGAGTCGCGACCGAAGGCATCGACGCCTTCGAGTTCGACGATGAAGTTCAGGCTCTTGTTGACCAGCAACGGGAACGGGTGCGTCGGGTCCAGGCCGATCGGGGTGATGATCGGCGCGATTTCGTCGCGGAAGTAACGGCGCACCCAGGTCTTGAGCTTCACCGTCCAGTAGCGACGGCGAATGAAGCGCACCTGATGCTTTTCAAGCTCTGGCAGCAGGATGTCGTTGAGGATCGCGTACTGGTGATCGACCTGGCCGTGGACCTGCTCGCTGATCCGGCTCAGCGCCTGATGCGGCTGCAGGCCGTCGGCGCCGGCCTGTTCACGGGCAAAGTTGATCTGTTTCTTGAGGCCTGCGACGCGGATCTCAAAGAATTCATCGAGGTTGCTGGAAAAGATCAGCAGGAACTTCAGTCGTTCCAGCAACGGGTAAGACTCATCCAGGGCCTGTTCCAGCACGCGGATATTGAACTGCAACTGCGCCAGCTCGCGGTGGATGTAAAGGCTGCTGTCGTCCAGGTTCGGCACGACAATCGGCGGGGCCGCAACGACCGGTGCTTCGGCAGTCGCCGTCTCGACGGCTTCAGCCTCGACAACCGGCGCTTCGGCAGGCGAAGCCGGCTTGGCTTCAGGCTCGACCACGATTGCAGCCTCCTGAACATCCGCTTCTACAGTGGCTTGGGTGAGTCCTTCGGTATTCATGACAGTTCCTGTGAGGAGGCTATTGCCCTTTTAACAATTGAGCGGCACGGACGGCAAAGTAAGTCAGGATGCCGTCGGCACCGGCGCGTTTGAAAGCGGTGAGCGATTCAAGAATCACCCCCTCGCTCAACCAGCCATTCTGGATAGCGGCCATATGCATCGCGTATTCGCCGCTGACCTGATAAACAAAAGTCGGAACCTTGAACTCGTCCTTGACCCGATAAAGGATGTCCAGATAAGGCATGCCCGGCTTGACCATCACCATGTCGGCGCCTTCGGCAAGGTCGGCGGCCACTTCATGCAGCGCTTCATTGCTGTTGGCCGGGTCCATCTGATAGGACGCCTTGTTGGCCTTGCCCAGGTTCAGGGCCGAGCCCACCGCATCGCGGAACGGGCCGTAGTAGGCACTGGCGTATTTGGCCGAGTAGGCCATGATCCTGACATTGACATGTCCGGCCAGTTCCAGCGCTTCACGGATGGCCTGGATGCGGCCGTCCATCATGTCCGACGGGGCCACCACCTGGGCGCCCGCAGCGGCGTGCGACAGGGCCTGCTTGACCAGCGCATCGACGGTGATGTCGTTCTGGACATAGCCTTCTTCGTCGAGGATGCCGTCCTGACCATGGGTGGTGAACGGGTCCAGGGCCACATCAGTGATGACGCCCAGCTCTGGAAACCGGTCACGCAACGCGCGGGTAGCACGCTGGGCGATACCGTCCGGGTTCCAGGCTTCGGCGCCATCCAGGGATTTCTTTTCGACCGGGGTGACCGGAAACAGGGCCAGCGCCGGAATGCCCAGTGCTACCCAGTGCTCGGCTTCCTTGAGCAGCAGGTCGACCGACAGGCGCTCGACGCCCGGCATCGAGGCCACCGACTCACGGCGGTTTTCGCCATCGAGTACGAAGACCGGCAAAATCAGATCGTCGACCGTCAGGACGTTTTCACGCACCAGGCGACGAGAAAAATCGTCGCGACGATTACGACGCAGGCGAGTGAGGGGGAACAGGCGGTTGGCGGGGGTAAAACTCACGGCAAGACTCCTGAGCCCGCATACGCGGGCAAGCGCGACAGTTATAAGCCGCCATTATGACCAATGTGTGACACTTTAAGTGCAAGCTGCGACCCGAGGCCGCAGTAGAGCCTCTGGCGCTGCAAAGGCCAGTGTGCTTGTAACATTCTTTAACGTCGAGACGTGGTTGGGTGCTTTCCAGTTTGCTGCGACCGGGTTAGGCTGCGTGCTCATTTCGCCAGCATCCAGACAATGCTCCAGAATTTTCTCAATGATTACGGCTACCTCGCCCTTTTCATAGGCACCTTTTTTGAAGGCGAAACCATTCTGGTTCTTGCCGGATTTCTGGCGTCACGCAGCTATATGGACCTCAACACGGTGATGATCGTCGCATTTTGCGGCAGTTATGCCGGTGACCAGTTGTGGTACTTCATGGGCCGCAAGCACGGTCGCAAACTGCTCGCGCGCAAACCGCGCTGGCAGGCCATGGGCGACAAGGCCTTGCGTCTGGTGCGCAAGCATCCCGACCTGTGGGTGCTGAGCTTCCGCTTCGTCTATGGCCTGCGCACCGTCATGCCGGTTGCCATCGGCCTGTCCGGCTACCCGCCGGCGCGCTACCTGCTGCTCAACGGCATCGGTGCGGCCGTCTGGGCCATCGCGCTGGCGTCCGCTGCCTATCACTTTGGCGCGGTGATGGAAGGCCTGCTGGGCAATATCAAGAAATACGAGCTGTGGGTGCTTGGGGGCCTGCTGGTGCTGGGCCTGGGTCTGTGGCTGCGCCGGCGTCTCAAGAATGCGCGCATTGCGCGTGAAGAGAAGCTCAAGCCCGTGGTTGTCGAAAGCAGCGAAACGCCGCTGGACCTGACCAAGAAAGCCGACGACTGATACGATCTCTCTCTACCAGGCGCTACCAGCCCCACGATAGAGAGAGTTCGACATGCACAAGAAAGTGGCCGTTATCCTGTCCGGCTGTGGCGTCTATGACGGCGCCGAAATCCATGAAAGCGTCCTCACGCTGCTGCGTTTGAATCAACGCGGCATTGAGGTGCAGTGCTTTGCCCCCGACATCGCGCAACTGCACGTCGTCAACCACCTGACCGGCGAAGCCACCGACGAGTCGCGCAATGTGCTGGTCGAGTCGGCCCGCATCGCGCGTGGCGCCATCAAGAATGTACGTGAAGCTGATGCCGGCGATTTCGATGCAGTGATCGTTCCCGGCGGCTTTGGTGCTGCGAAAAACCTTTCCAGCCTGGCCGTTGAAGGTGCTGCCTGCGAGGTGCAGGCTGATGTGCTGGCGCTGCTCAAGGCCTTTGCCGCTGCCGATAAACCGGTCGGCCTGATCTGCATCACCCCTGCGCTTGCCGCGAAAATCTACGGCCCAGGCATTGTCAGCACCATCGGCAACGACCGGGACACCGCCGCGACCATTACCCAAATGGGCGGCGTACACCAGGACTGCCATGTCGACGAAATCGTTGAAGACACCGCGCACAAACTGGTCAGTACCCCGGCCTATATGCTTGCCCGGAGCATCAGCGAAGCGGCTGCCGGCATCAACAAGCTGGTCGACCGGATCATCGAGCTGACGCACGAGCAGGATCCTGCCTGATTGGTATCAAAAGATTAGAAATGTTTCAAAGCCGACACCGTCGACACCTCAGCAATAACAGCTAAAAGCCCACATAAAGTGTGACGAACCTCTGGGAACGAAGCTAAATATTCATTGTCATCGACGACCCTGCGCTTATAATTCCGCGCCCTCCGCATATAGCGGGATCCAATTTCCCCTGCGGTGGCGTGTAATTTTCAGGCAGCTCGCCCTGCCAGCCATTGGATTGGCATCGCGAGCATCCTTGGCCCCAGCCATCGAATTCAGGGAATGGAACGAACATGTCCTCTCGTGCGTTGACCGCGCTTACGTTGATCGCCGCTGTACAACTGGCCGGCTGCGCCGCCTTTCGCAGCTACGACAATGAGCTCAAGGAAACCAACCAGCAACTGACCGCCGGCAACATTGTCGGCGCTCTGGCCACGCTGGAAAAAAACAACACCAGCGCCGATAAAGACCTGCTCTATTACTTCGAGAAGGGTGAGCTGCTGCGCGCCAGCGGTGATCTGGACGGCAGCCAGACGGCCTGGCGTTCCGCCGACCAGGTTGTCTACAAGTGGGAAGAGTCGGTCAAGTTCGACACCGATAAGTACCTGGCCCAGTTCGGCAGTTTCCTGGTCAACGACAAGGTGCGTCGCTACGAAGGCTACGACTACGAAAAAGTCATGCTGACCACGCAGATGGCCCTGAACCTGCTGGCCCGCAACGATTTCGACGGCGCCCGCACCGAGATCAAGAAGACCCACGAGCGTGAAGCGGTGATCGCCGAGTTGCGTGACAAGGAATACCTCAAGAGCGAACAGGAAGCCGAGAAGCAAGGCGTCAGGACCGAGTTCAAGGACCTGCAGGGTTACCCGGTCGCCTCCCTCAATGCGCCTGAAGTCGTCAGCCTGAAAAACAGCTACCAGAGTGCGTTCAGCCATTACCTGTCCGGTTTCGTTTATGAAGCCCTGGGCGAGAAAGGCCTGGCCGCGCCGGGTTACCGCAAGGCCGTAGAGCTGCGCCCGAACACGCCGCTGCTTGAAGACGCGCTGAAAAAGCTCGATGGCGCCGCCAACAAGTCCGGCGACAGCGAAGTGCTGTTGATCGTGCAAAGCGGCTTTGCCCCGGCCCGTGACTCGGTGCGCATCCCGCTGCCACTGCCGATCAGCGGCAATCTGGTGATCACCCCGCTGTCGTTCCCGACAATCCGTCCGGACACCAGCACCCCGGCTTTCAACCAGGTCAGCCTGGACGGCAAGCCGCTGAACCTGACCCTGCTCAACAGCACCACCGACATGTCGCGCCGCGCCCTGCGTGACGACATGCCCGGCATCATCGTGCGCACCACCGTACGGGCCATCACCCGTGGCGTGGCGCAAAAGCAGCTCAACGACGTCAACCCGCTGGCCGGTCTGGCCGTCGGTATCGCCTCGGCGGTCACCGAAGGCGCCGACACCCGTACCTGGCGCACCCTGCCAGACAGAACCCTGGTCGCGCGGATTCGTCTGCCACAGGGTCAGCATCAGGTGACCCTGCCCAACACCCTGGGCAGCTCGCTGGTGCAGTTCAAGGTCGATCGCGCCTATCAGGTGATTTCCGTGCGCGCCGTGGGCAATCAGGTCTTTGCCGATGGCCAGCTCGCCCAGGTCGTGCCGACCGGCGCCGGGCAAGCCATTGCCACCGCCAAGTAATCATTCAAGGAGCTTCACATGCGTATCAAGATCCTCGGCGCACTGGCCCTGGCCCTGCTCGCCGGCTGTGCCACCCCACCGCCACCGGCGCCAGGCAGCGCCGCCAGCAAGGTCGTGCCGATGGGCGACTTCAAGAACATCGAAGTCGGTGCCATCCGCGTCGCGCGTGAAAACGGCTTTCTGACGGTCAAGGCGCAACTGACCAATACCAGCAGCCGCAACCGCACCTTGTACTACCGCTTTGCCTGGCTGGGCAACGACGGCTTCCCGGTTGCCGACGAAGAAAGCTGGAAACCGCTGAGCCTGTACGGCTCGCAAAGCACCGTGCTGCCGGGCATCGCTCCGGTGCCGCGCGCCACTGACTTCCGTATCGAAGTCAACACGCCTTGATCCGCTTGCCCTTTCGTTCTGTTCAAGATTCTTTTCAAGAGAGACCTGACATGTCGTTCATTCGTATTTGCTCCATCGCCGCCGTTGCTCTGCTGGCCACCGGTTGCGCCAACAACTCCCCGACCCTGGGCAGCAAGAACATCAGCTACGGCGACACCAAGGCCGTCGAGACCGTGACCAACGAGTTCGGCTCCACCGACCTGCAAATGATCGCCGAGAGCATGACCCGCTCGCTGGCCCAGTCCGGCACCCTGCAAGGTCGCCCAGTGGTTCAGGTCTATGACGTGAAGAACAAGACCAGCGAGTACATCGATACCCGCGAAATCACCAACTCGATCAAGACCCAGCTGATGAAAAGCGGCACGGCGCGCTTCTCCAGCGACAACAACCAGATGCAGAGCCAGGTCGACCAGCTCAAGCTGCAAAACCAGAGCGGCCTGTACAAGAACTCCACGGTCGCCAAGACCGGCAACATGATCGCTGCCAAATACCGCCTCGAAGGTTCGATCAGCTCGATCGTCAAGCGCAGCAGCGACTACAAGGACGTCTTCTACAAATTCACCCTGCAACTGATCGACGTCGAAAGCGGTCTGGCCGAGTGGATGGACGAGAAAGAAATCCGCAAAACCACGGAGCGCTAAGCAATGCGTGCATGGATCGCAACCCTCGGCCTGCTGTGCGCCTTCGGCGTACAGGCCGCGCCCAAGGTGGCCGTCACCGACATGGCCTTCCAGGAGCGCGTGGAGCAGTACATCCGCACCGTCTCGGCACGTGCCAACGTCAATGCCCACGCCAATAACTACAGCGCAGGCTACAGCGGCTCGGCCAGCTACGACGAGTACGAGTCGCGCACCAGCTACATCGAGCAGGGCGAGCTGCGCAAGTTCAGCGGCGACATCAAGGGCGAGATTCTCAAGTCCGGCATGTTCCAGCTGGTGCAGGGCACGCCCTACACCGCCGGCGCCAAGGAAGACGTCTACGACGTGATCCGGCGCATCAAGAACGGCAACTTCAAGGGCGCCGACTACGTGCTGTTCGGCACCGTGTCGGATATCGATTTTCGTCAGGACATCAACGAACTGGCCAATACCGATAGCTACTCGGCAGTCCTGGGCATCACCCTGGTGGCCGACTTCAGCCTGATCAACACCCGCACCTTCGAGATCACCTCGGCCTTCACGGCGATGGGCGAAGGCCAGGACACCAAGCTGGTCAACAGCCGCGACATCAAGGTCTCGCTCAACCGCGGCCGTGTGGTGCGTGAAGTGTCCAAGACCATCGGCCTGGACGTAGCCCGGCAGATGCGCGAGCAACTGCGTGGCGAAGTGCAATGGGACGCCCAGCCGGTGCCCCAGAACAACCTGCCACGCGATGAAGCACCGCGCATCCTGCGCTGATTTATCAGGCCGTACCGCGATGCAATGTCGCGAGAAAGGCCGCAGCGCCGACGAACAGGCTGGCAAAAGTGCGATTCAGGCGCTTTTGCTGGCGTGGCGTCTTGAGCAGGCGCAGCACTTTTGAAGCAAGGCCTGTGTAGCCTGCCATCACGATCGAATCCACCACCACCATGGTCACTGCGATGATCACGTACTGAGCCAGCAATGGCGCGCTCGGGTCGATGAACTGCGGCAGGATCGCGAGCATGAACACCATCGCCTTGGGGTTGCTGATGTTCACCAGAAAGCCGCGCAGCACCAGGCTCAGCGGTTTGCCGATCGGGCGGATGGCCGGGTCTTCGCTCATCTCGGTAGGCAGCGCGCGCCATTGCTTGACGCCCAGATAGACCAGGTACGCCACGCCAAACCATTTGATCAGGGTAAAGGCCAGTTCCGAGGCGGCCAGCACCGCGCCAAGGCCGGCGGCGATGATGCCGATCTGCGCGATCAGCGCCAGTTGCAGCCCCAGCGCATTCCAGTAACCACGCCAGAAGCCGTATTGCAGGCCACAGGACATCGAGGCAATCGCGCCTGCGCCCGGAGACAGGCTGATTACCCAGCAGGCGGCAAAGAATGCCAGCCATGTTTCAAACGCCATCGCACACCTCACATTGTTTCAGATCGCCATTACGGTAATCGCGATCTGCACATGTGACCAGATGTTTATCGCGGGCTGGCCGGGCGCGGTAAATCCACCTGGGGAAAGCGTTCCTGCTGCCGGGTTTCAATCACATCGGCGGTGTCCAGCAACCAGCGCAGGATGCGCGCGGTCAGTTGCTGCTCCAGTGCGGCATGCTCGGCGCGCCCGGCCAGATTGTGCTGCTCGTGCGGGTCGCTGGCGCGGTGATACAGCTCGCTGGGCTCGTACAGACGCCAGACATAAGTCCACTCGCGATTGCGCAGCGCGACCACCTTGCCGACCAGTTCGGGCCGGTCGTGTTGCAGCTGGCTCTTGATGTCGTACGGAAACGGCCCGCGCTCCAGCAGATCGGCCTCTTCAATGCGAAACCCGCCTTCGCTGAACGCCTCATCGCGATGAAGGGCCGCCGGGTCAAACAGGCACGCGGCAAAGCTGCGGCCGAACTGCGCATGCGTCACCGGCACATCCGCCAGCGCCAACAGGGTCGGGAATACGTCGATCAGTTCCACCAGCGCTTCGCTGCGCCCGCCGGCGGCCAGTCCGGGGCCGGCGACGATCAGTGGCGTGCGCACCAGGCATTCATCGACGCCTGCCGGCCACTTTTCCACCAGGCCGAAATCACCAAGGTATTCGCCATGGTCGGCGAAGAAGGTCACGAAGGTGTTGTCGGCTTCGCCAAGGCCATCGAGCAAACGCCCGACCTGGCTGTCGAGACGCGAAATCATGCCGTAATACACCGCGCGGATCTCGCGCCACTGCGCCTCATCAAGACGATCCCAGCCATGCCGCCACGCCAGTTCGCCATAGAAGCCGGCCCGCGGCCCGCTGGCACTGCGCGGCGGCTCGACGCTGTCACGCGGGTACAGCGAGAACCACGGCTGCTCGACGGCAAACGGTGGGTGCGGAAAAATCAGCGGGATATACAGCACCCAGGGTTTTTCCGGCGGCGTCTTCAGCCATTGCTCGGCGGTGCGCACCGTGGCTTCGTCGAAGTCGACTGTGCCTTCGGGCCGCTCGCCCCGGTAATGCGCACGCGCCATGGCTTCATCGGGCTGGCCATGGTTGCGGCCCATGAAATCGGCAAAGGTGTTCAGCGCCGGGTCGGCAAAACCGTGCTCGTCCAGCGCCAGCTCGGCGGCCCCGACGGCGAACGTATCGCCCCGCGCGCCTGCGTGTACCACGTGGTAGCCCGCCTCCTTGAAGCTGCGCAGAAAGTTGGGCTCCTGCGGGTCGAGCAGGTATTGCAACGAGCGATGGCCATTCACATGCGGGTAGCGCCCCGAAAGAAACGACACCCGCGACGGCGAACAGACGCTGTGCTGGGTAAATGCCTCGCCGAAGCGTACGCCGCGTGCCGCCAGGCGCTCCAGGTGCGGGGTGCGCACCGGGCTGTGCGGGTTGAAGCCGGGCAGGCAGTCGACGCGCAACTGATCGGCGACGATCACCACGAAATTCGGCCGGCGCATCAGAAGTCCTTGCGCACTTGCACGCCGAAGTAGCGCTGGTCATCGCGCGGCACCATGCGGTTGATACCGTTGGTGCTCGACATCAACAGCGGTGCGTAAGAGCGGTCGGCAAGGTTGCGCGCCAGCAATGCCACGCGCCAGCCTTCGCTGTAATCGGCCAGGGCCACGCTGGCGTTCCAGATGCCGTAGGCGCCCTGTTTGGTGTCGATGTTCTGGTCGAGGCTGTACTGCACTTCGCTTTGCCAGCTGTAATCGGTGCTCAGCTCGACATCCAGGCCGTTTTCCAGCGGGATGCTGTAGTCGGCGCGCGCATAGCTTTTCCAGTCCGGCGAGAACGGCAGCGGCTTGCCATTGATGTTGCAACTGGCCGCCGCACCGGACGGGCACTGGAAGTCGTCGATGCGGGCACGGGTGTAAGCCAGCGCACCGCTGAGCTTGAGCTGGCGGGTAACCTGGTACGCCAGGTCCAGCTCGGCACCTTCGCTGCGCACCGAGCCTGCGTTGATCAGCCGGGTCACCGGCGAGCCGCCGACCTGGTCGAAGAAGTTGGCCTGATAGTTATCGTAATCGGTGCGGAACAACGCCAGGTTGGCGGTCAGGCGACGGTCCAGCGCGGTGCTTTTCAGGCCGATTTCCCAACTGTTGGAGGTTTCCGGGTCCAGTGCCTCGGTGTCCGGGGCGTACATCTGGAAGTACACGTTATAGGCCGGTCCCTTGTAGCCGCGCGAATACGTGACGTAGCCGGTCAGGTCATCGGTGAAGTCATGCTGCAAGCCCAGGCGGCCGGAGACGCCGGTGTCGCTGTGCGAGCCGCTGGAGGCGAACGAGGGGCGCATGGCGCGCAGGGTCAGCGGCGAGGTCGAGACGCGCTGGTGGTCGTATTCCACGTCATCGCGGGTGAAGCGCAGGCCGACAATGCCGCGCCAGTCATCGGTGAAATTCAGGGTGCTTTCGCCGAACAGCGCATAACTGTCGTTGGTGGCGCTGAATTTGCCACGCGCCGACTGGGCATCGCCGAGGGTCACCAGCTGGCGCAAATAGTTTTCTTTCGATTCGCCGTGATACAGGTAGACGCCCGCCACGTATTCAACGAACTGGCCGGTGGGTGAGGCCAGCCGCACTTCCTGGCTGAACTGGTCGTAGTCGACGGTGCCACGGTCGTGCAAGGCATCGACCGGCAAGCCGGCCAGGCGATCCTGATCCTGGTTGAGCAGGTTATCCCAGCCACGCCACGCGGTGATCGAGGTCAGGGTGTGCGAGCCCAGCGTCCAGTCGATCTGCGCCGACAGGCCTTTATGCGTGTCCTCGGCATAGGTGCGGTAATCGTTTTCGACATCGCGGTTAGTGCTATTGGCCCGGTTTGGCGCAAAGGCGGCCGAAAAGCTGCTGTTGGTGTTGTAAGGCACGCCGTTGGGGTTGGTGCTGCGCGCCTCGCTGTAGTCGCCGATCAAGGTGATGCGCAGGTCGTCATTGGGGTCGAACTGCAACTTGCCGCGCAGCCCTTTGCTGTCGTAACCGTTGACCTTGTCGCCGGTGTAGGTGTTGCGCACGTTGCCGTCGTAATCGCCCCACAAGGTACTCAGCGACGCCTTGACGTTATCGGTCAACGCCCCGCCGATGCCAAAGCGCAGACGCTGTTCGTTGCCCTTGCCGAAAAACGAGTAGTCGGCATAGCCACGGGTTTTCTCGGGAATATCGCGGCTGACCACGTTCACCACGCCGGCCGAAGCGTTGCGGCCAAACAGCGTGCCTTGCGGGCCGCGCAGCACTTCGACCCGCTCCACTTCCATCAGGTCCAGCGTGGCCTGGCCCGGGCGACCATAGACCACGCCGTCGATCACCGTCGACACACTGGGCTCGACGCCCGGCGAGGTGGAAATGGTGCCCACGCCGCGCACGAACAGCGAGGTGTCCTTGCTCGATGAGGCGGTACGAAAGTTCAGGGTCGGCACGCGCTGGGCAATACCCGCCACACCGTTGCGGTTTTCACGCTCCAGTTGCTCACCGTCGACCACCGAAACCGCCACCGGCACTTTCTGCAGGGTCGATTCGCGGCGGGTGGCGGTCACGGTGACCGCCTTGAGTGCGGTGTCGGTCTGCTGGGCCTCGGTCTGGTTGGCGGTCTGGCTTGAGGCCACGACCTCGGCCTGGCACAACAGCGGCATCAGAGTCAGTGCGGCAAGGGGAATCAGGGACTGCTTCATGGTCAAGGCTCGTGCGGGTGCGGCGGCCGAACCTCCTGGGTGGTGGTCACGGAGCGTGTTGCGCGGACGCGGCTAAGGTTATTCGTTTTTGGTCTTTGGGCCCCGGGCAGCGGCCGCCGGATAATGCGGCCGCTCGCTGTCCATCAGGGACGGGGCGCTTGTTGTAGCAAGCCGTCCAGGCAGCTGGAAATTCATTAATCGCATCGCAGGCATGACTTAAAGGTCTGACCATGGACTTACGCCAACTCCGGCACTTTCTGGCCTTGGCCCGGCACCTCAATTTCACCCGCGCAGCAGAAGCGGCGTGCATCACCCAGTCGGCGTTCAGCCGCAGTATCCAGGGGCTGGAAAGCGAACTGGGCGGCCCGCTGGTCGAACGCGGCAGCCGTGGCGTGGTGCTGACCGCCAAGGGCGAAGCGCTGCGCACCCGCGCCAGTCGTTTGCTCGACGACGCCAGCACCCTGCGCGATGAGATGGCCGCCAGCGCAGACCTCGCGGCCCCCAGCCGCCTGAGTTTCGGCGTCGGCCCGCTGGTGGCGGCGCGTCTGGTACCTGAGGCGCTGGCGGTGTTTGTCGGCGACTTTGCGCAAACCGCGCTGGATGTGCGGGTCGATAAACCTTCGCACCTGCTGGCGCTGCTCGATGAGGGCGACATCAGCTTTCTGGTGGCCGACCTGCGGCACATGGAGATTGGCACCCGCTATCTGGTGCAGCCGCTGCGCTTTCGCCGTTTCGGCCTGTTCTGCCGCAGCGGGCACCCGCTGCTCGACGAGCCGGCGCCACGCTTCAGGCAACTGGTGGACTACCCACGGGTAAGCGCCATGCTGCCGCTGGAACTGCGCGACCTGTTGCAAGAGCAGTGGCGCGGGCCGGGACCTGCGCTGAACCTTGAAACCCAATACAACGACCTGCTGCCAAAGCTGGTGGCCGGCTCCGACAGCATTGGCGTGGTGCAACTGGAAGTCATCGACAGCCTGACCCGCTCAGGCGAGTTCCAGCGCCTGCGTTGCCATGACGAGCCGGCCCTGTTGCGCGACGGCGGCGCGTGCTTTGTCATCGTGCAACGCGCCGACCAGCCACTGAGCGCCGAGGCTCGGTTCATGATCGAAGCCTTGCTGGAGATCGACGAGTCAGCGGTTACAGCAGCGGCGTAAAAGCACCGGTTTCAATCCTGCGCTTTGCCATCGGCGTCATAACGTGGCCACGGTGAAGCACTCTGGCGGGCGACGGCCTGTTCGACAAAGCGCGGTTCGACCCATTGGCCGACGTCGACCGGCTTGCGGATCAGGCGCAGCTCGGCCGCCTGGCGCTGGCTGTCCTGCAGGCTGGTAAGCAGAAAATCATCAAGGCGCGGCGAGAAGCGAAAGCGTGGGTCCGAGCCTTTGCTCTCTTCCTGCGCCAGTGCCAGTGGAATACCGCTGCTCTGTTCCTGCTCTACCAGGTAGCGCTGGTAACCGGCCGGGTCGGACAACTGGCCGGCGATGTCGACCAGCGTATTGACCAGCGTCTGCGTGGCCTGTGGATAACGATCGATGAAATCCTGAGTCGCCAGGGTGGTGCCTTGCACCGTGGCCTGCGCCGACAGCGTCTGGGTACTCAGCGCAATTACCATGCCTTTGTCGCGCAGGCTGAGCACATTGAAGTTGGACCATGTGGCGTCGATCTGCCCGGCCAGCAAGGCCGAGGCTGCCGCCGTCCAGTCCATGCTGATCACCTTCAGGTCCTGTTCACGCAAACCGGCCTGCGCCAGCAGACGGCCGAACGAGAGCTGATCGGCAGTGCCGCGATAAAGCCCCACGCGCTTGCCTTTCAGGTCCTCGACCCGGGTGATGTTGGCTTCCGGGCGGCTGGCCAGAAACATGTTGCTGCCCCGCGAGCCCATCAGTACGCGGGTCGGCAAGCCACTGGAGCGGCCGATAATGGCTGCCAGATCACCGAGGCCGACCACATCCAGTTGCCCGTTGGCCAGCGCCTCGTTGATCGCCGGCCCCGCGCCACGGAAAAAATGCCATTCGATGCGCGTGCCGCTGCCGGCAAAGGCTTTTTCCAGTTGCTGCTGGCGTTGCGCGACACCCAGCGCACCGGGCGAGTAAGGCTTGTTGCGGGTGCTGAGGTCCGGTACGCCGATGCGGATGACCTCAGGTGCCTGCCCGGCGTGGGCGGCGCTGATGCTCAGCCAGGCGGCCAGCATCAGCATAACGGTACGCAGGGGACGGGATACGACGGTCATTGGGCGGGTTCCTGCAAAGGATGGGCTGGCGCAGGGCGCTGTTCTTCCAGCACGGCGGCACGGCGCACCCGGCGAATTTCCGGAAAGTAGTCCGACACCGCCAGATGCTGGGTGCTGCGATTATCCCAGATCGCGGCATAGCCGGCCTGCCAGCGCCAGCGCAACTGGAAGGCGGGGTTTTCCAGGTGCTGGAACAACAGCTCCAGCAGCGCCCGCGATTCGGGCGGCGTCAGGCCGGCAATGTGCGAGGTAAAGGCGCGGTTGACGAACAACGCCGGTCGCCCGGACACCGGATGACGGCGCACCACCGGGTGACGGGTCGGTGGCGGCAGGCGCAGCAGGTTGTCCAGCAGGCCCGGCTGCTCCAGCTTGCTGGCGTAGTCCAAAGCCGGAAACACACTGTGAATCGCTTCCAGGCCATCAAGCAGCGTGCGCAGCGGTGCCGACAGCGCCTGATAAGCGGCTTCGGCATCGACCCACAAGGTATCGCCGCCGACCTCGGGAATGGTCTCGGCATGCAGCACGCCGTATTTCAATGGCCGCTCGGCAAAGGTCACGTCGGCATGCCAGGTGTCGTTGGCGCCCTTGCGCGTCTCGTCGTAGTTGAACACCACCAGTTCCTGGGCCTCGGCGTGGGTCTGGAACGTCGGGTGTACATGCAGCTCGCCAAGGCGTGCGGCAAAGTCGCGCTGCTGCAAGGCGCTCCATTGCTGCTCAGGGAAAAACAGCACCTTGTGGCGCACCAGCGCGGCTTCAAGCTGCGCCAGTTGCACCTCGTCGAGGGCGTGCAGCTGGATGCCCGCTATCCGGGCGCCCAGCAACGGGCCCAGGCGGGTGAGGTTGTCGAAAAGATGGTTGTCGCTGGTTGCAGGCTGCACGTGTCGCCCTCACGAATCCGAAAACAGAGGACAACGACTCTAGGCAGGCGATGGCCCGCACGACCAATGCATTGCAGGTATGGGCGCGATGCAGCGCCCGACTTACTTGCCTTCGCCGGCAGGCCGCTCGGTAATCACCTGCGCCAGCCCGTCGGTGCCGCGCCAGCGACGTACCGATTTCTGGAAGAACTGGCTGTTGGGCACCTGCACCAGCGCACCGCCGTGTTCGGGCAGTTCGATCAACGTGGTGAACATCAGGTTGATGGCCGTGACCCGGCCCTTGACCCCTGGCTTGTCGAGGGTGTCGACCAGCTCGACGATGTCACCGATACGAAACGGTCCGATGGTGTAGATCATCACCGCACACAGCAGGTTGGAGAGCACGCTCCACATGGCGAAGAAGGCCACCGCGGCCACGGCGACAAAGCCCGACAGCGCGGTCCACAGCACGGTCGCCGAGACGCCGAGGCGTCCCAGCACGATGACGCAGGCGCTGCCCATGATGAACCAGCGCAGGCCGCCGCGGACCGGCATCAGCAGCTCCGGCGGCAACGGGTAACGCTCACCCAGACGGGTAATGAAGCGTCCCACCAGACGCTGGGCCAGGTAACCCACCAGCAGAATCAACAACACTTGCAGGCCTAACAGGATCGGCTCGACCCAGTGAGACGCCAGCACTAAACCAAACACTTCCATCAACCTCTTGCCTCGTTTACGTTTTCAGAGGCGCCCTCAAGACAATGCCTCCAGCTCGGCCTGCATGGTTTCCAGCACTTCGAGTGCCTCCATCCAGCCCTCTTCCAGCTCGGCCTCGCGCACCTTCAAGCGGGCCTGTTCGGCCAGCAGCTCGCGCAGCTTGTCTTTGCTGGCGGCCTCGTAAATGGCGCTGTCGGCCAGGCCATGTTCGATTTTCGCCAGCTTTTCCTGGACCTCGCCCAGCTCTTTTTCCAGCTTGTCGGCCTGGCGCTTGTGCGGTGCCAGTTGCTGACGCAGGGCCGCCGCCTGCTGACGCTGAGCCTTTTTATCGGTCTTGTCGGCATTGACCGGCGTGTTGCTGACCGGCGCATGGCGCAGACGGTAGTCGGCCAGCCAGCGGGTGTAGTCTTCCAGGTCGCCATCGAAGGTTTCGACCCGGCCATCGGCGACCAGCAAAAAGTCGTCGGTGGTGCTCTTGAGCAAGTGCCGATCGTGAGACACCACCAGCACCGCGCCGCTGAATTCCTGCAGGGCCATGGTCAGCGCCAGGCGCATTTCCAGGTCCAGGTGGTTGGTCGGTTCGTCGAGCAGCAACAGGTTGGGCTTTTCCCAGGCAATCAGCGCCAGCGCCAGACGGGCCTTTTCGCCACCGGAGAAATTCAGCACCGGCTCGTCGAGCCGCGCACCCCGGAAGTCGAAACCGCCGAGAAAATCGCGCAGGGTCTGTTCGCGCTCGGTCGGCGCCAGACGCTGCAAGTGCAGCAACGGCGTGGCCTTGGCGTCCAGCGAATCGAGCTGGTGCTGGGCAAAGTAGCCGACCGAGAGGTTTTCACCGCGCTGCAGGCGCCCGCTGATGGGCGCAAGCTCGCCGGCCAGGTTCTTGATCAGCGTCGACTTGCCTGCGCCGTTGGGGCCGAGCAGGCCGATGCGCGCACCGGGCACCAGTTGCAGCTTGACCTTCTCCAGGATGACCTTGTCGCCATAGCCCAGGCGCGCGTCGGACACGTCCAGCAGCGGCCGCGACAGTTTGTCCGACTCACGGAAAACGAAGTTGAACGGCGAGTCGACATGGGCGGCCGACAGCTCTTCCATGCGCTCCAGCGCCTTGATACGGCTCTGCGCCTGACGCGCCTTGGTGGCCTGGGCCTTGAAGCGTGCGATGTATTTTTCCATGTGCGCACGCTGCACCTGTTGCTTCTCGTAGGCCTGCTGCTGCTGGGCCAGACGTTCGGCACGGGCGCGTTCGAAGGCGCTGTAGCCGCCGCGATACAAGGTGATCTTGCGCTGTTCGACATGGGCGATGTGATCGACCACCGCATCGAGAAAATCACGGTCGTGGGAGATCAGCAGCAACGTGCCCGGGTAACCCTTGAGCCAGTCTTCAAGCCACAGGATGGCGTCGAGGTCCAAGTGGTTGGTCGGTTCGTCGAGCAGCAACAGGTCGGAGGGGCACATCAGCGCCTGCGCCAGGTTCAGGCGCATGCGCCAGCCCCCGGAGAAGCTGCCAACCGGCCGTTCCATCTGTTCATTGCTGAAGCCAAGCCCGGCCAGCAGCTTGCGCGCGCGGGCATCGGCGGTGTAGCCGTCGGCGCTGTCGAACTCGGCGTGCAGGCGCGCCAGCGCGGTGCCGTCGTGGGCCGCTTCGGCGTCGACCAGCTGGCGCTGGACATCGCGCAGCAGCAGGTCGCCGTCGAGCACATAGTCGACGGCCAGGCGTTCGAGGGTTTCGATTTCCTGACGCATGTGCGCGATGCGCCAGTCGGCAGGCAAATGGCAATCGCCGGAATCGGGGCTCAGCTCGCCACGCAATAAAGCGAAGAGGCTGGATTTACCGGCGCCATTGGCACCGATCAGACCGGCTTTCTGGCCGGCGTGCAGGGTCAACTCAGCGTTTTCTAGCAGACGCTGAGGGCCACGCTGTAAGGTAAGGTCTTGAATTCGAATCATGATGGCGGCGGAGTCTACCAGCTTCGTCCCGGACGGGGTTGACCACTATGCCTGTTGATCTATGGAGTTTCACCCTCGATTTCTATGCACGGCCCGGTATCGAGCAAGCGTGCCTGCGGCTTCAGGCCCAGGGTGCCGATGTCTGCGTGGTGCTGGTGGGCGTGTGGCTGGCGCATCGCGGGGTGCGCTGCGACACGGCACGACTGGCGGCAATTGCCGCGACGGCCAGTACCTGGCAAGCGCAAGTGATCGGGCCTTTACGCGCCCTGCGGGTGCAATGGCGTCAGGCGGCCGCAGGCGATAGCGCGCTGGCTGCACTGCGCGGGCAGGTCAAGGCACTGGAGCTACAGGCGGAGCGGACGTTGCTGGAAAGGTTGCAGGCAGTGGCCGGGGATTGGCCGCAAGAGCAGGAACACCAGGTGCAGGCCTGGCTTGAAGGGCTGGCGGCGAAGGCCGGTCAGCAGGACCGCGACGCACTGCAGGTGCTGTGCGACGCGGCCCACATGACACTCAGACAGGCTTAGGAAGCGCTGCCTGGCGTCACATCGCCAGTGGCCGAAGGCGCAGCAGCCGGCGTGGTTGCCGGTGTGCTGGCCGGCTGAGCGGCGGGTGCTGCTGGCGCTGTGGTCTCGGCCTTGGCAGCCACAGGCTTGGCGGCAGCTTTGGCAGCAGCTGGCGCTTTGGCAGGCTTGGCAGCGGCGGCTTTGGCTGGAGCTTTGGCGGCAGCCGGTTTGGCAGCAGCGGTTTTGGCCGGGGCTTTGGCGGCAGCCGGCTTGGCAGCGGCGGCTTTGACCGGCGCTTTTTCAGCGGCAGGCTTGGCGGCAGCGGTTTTGGCTGGAGCTTTGGCAGCAGCCGGTTTGGCCACTGCGGCTTTGGCCGGGGCTTTCTCGGCAACAGGTTTGGCAGCCGCTGTCTTGGCAGGCGCTTTAGCGGCAGCCGGCTTGGCAGCAGCGGCTTTGACCGGCGCTTTTTCAGCTACAGGCTTGGCGGCAGCGGTTTTGGCCGGGGCCTTGGCGGCGGCAGGCTTGGCAGCGGCGGCTTTGGCGGGCGCCTTGGTCGCTACAGGTTTGGCAGCGGCTTTTTCAGCCGGGGCAGCAGCTTTGGCAGCGGGCTTGGCAGCAGCCTTGCTCGCGGCAGGCTTGGCGGCACGGGTGGTCAGCGCCTTGCCGACCGCTTCTTTTACGCGGCCAACGCCTTGGGCAAGCTTCAGGCTTTCCTGAACATCACGCTTGAGTTGCTGGATGTAAGTGCGCGTTTCGGTCTGGCGATCTTTCAAGGCATCCAGCAGCTCTTCGAGCTCATCAACGGCGGCCTTGCCCTTGGCTTGTGCCTTAGCTTTACCGGCGGTGGCTGCGTCCTGCACTTTGGTGCGCGACTTGTGCAGTTTTTCCTGGGCCTTGACCCGTTGTTTTTCCAGCTTGGCGAGCAGTTTCTCGGCATCAGCCAAAGCGGTGGAGCAGGCGTCTTCCAGATGGTCGAGCAAGCTGCCCGATAATTGTTGGAGCAGATGCAGTGGAGTGGTTACTGGCTTCTTGTTGGCCGACATGACTTACCTCCGGGATGGCGAAATAGCGGCTCATACTAGACCTCTGCCTGCAGCGCCGCTAGGGCTGTTGACAGCATTACGGGCCCGCTGTTGCAGGGCGCCGGCAATGATTGATCAGCGTTTGTGCAGCGCCTGCAAAATTTCACCTGCGCGGGCATCTCCGCAAGCCGGTTGGTACTGGCATAATTGCAGCCTTCTCAGGCTGGAGAGCATCCATGTCGCGCTACCTGTTAACGTCGTTATTGTTTGTGCTGCCGCTGGCACAAGCTGCCGAAAGTCCGGCATCCAACGACTCTCATGACCTGGCTTACAGCCTGGGTGCAAGCCTGGGTGAGCGCATGCGCCAGGAAGTGCCGGACCTGGATCTGAACGCTTTGGTCGACGGCCTGAAACAGGCTTATCAGAACAAGCCACTGGCGCTCAAACAGGCGCGTATCGATAAGATTCTGGCCGATCACGACGCGGCGATGGCGCAAGCCGAAGCCGCCGGCACTGACTCGCAGACTGAAGCTGCGCTGAGTGCGGAGCGGCGTTTCATGGACAGCGAAAAAGCCAAGCCTGGGGTCAAGGTACTGGCCGATGGCATCCTGATGACCGAACTGGTCGCCGGCCACGGTCCCAAGCCCGATGCCAATGGCCGGGTCGAAGTGCGTTATGTCGGGCACCTGCCTGACGGCACGGTGTTCGACCAGAGCACCCAGCCGCAATGGTTTCGCCTGGACAGCGTGATCAGTGGCTGGACCACCGCCCTGCAGGACATGCCGACCGGGGCCAAGTGGCGCTTGGTGATTCCATCGGCACAAGCCTACGGCGCCGAGGGTGCGGGCGACCTGATCGACCCGTTCACGCCGCTGGTGTTCGAGATCGAACTGGTCTCTGTTTCGCAGTAATGCAGCCGCTGGCAGGCCGGCAACAAAAAAGGGTGCTTTCGCACCCTTTTTCATAGGTTATTGCCGTCAGGCCTGAACGCTGGCCTGTTCCTTGTGCGAGGTATGCAGCACCTCGATCAGGCAGTCCTCGAGTTCGAAGCGCTCGTGCAGCAGCCCGCCCAAGGTTTTGAACTCACTGGCGCAATCGGCAGAAGAGTCACCGTGATCGCAATGATCGTTGAACGCCAGGGCCAGTTGCGTAAGCGCTTCCAGGCGCGGAATGAGCGTATCGGCCAGCTCCAGCCCGCGCTCGTCGTTGAAGGCCTTGGCCTCGTTGCTCAGTTGTTCATAGACTTCGAAATGCCCCGCCGACACGTAGTCGACCAGCAATTGGCAAAACGTCTGTTTGGCTTTGCGATCCCTCAGGGACTCGGGCGTGCCGCCCAGCACATCATAGGCCTGGATCAGTTCATGGCGATTCTGAAGCCAACGATCGATCAGCAGATTGACCCCACCCCAGCGTTCCTGAGCATTCTGACAACTTTCCAGCATGATGATCTCTCTTCCCTTCAGGGGGCATGCAGTCCTGTACCGGCATCAAGTCGTACCCGATCTGTGTAAACCGAGCCTGAATGAGCGTCATGACAAAAGACTTGAATTGACGCGTGCGAGCCAGATTATGCCCGCAGGATAAGGCCATCAAGCTAAGTGGTCGAGAAAGTTCATACAAGCGTTTGATCGTCGCGCCCTATCTTGCGGCGCATTTGCACCAGCAACGGGTACAGCGCCAGCAGGATCAGACCGACAAAAGCCAGCAAACTCCACTCCGGCAGGCTGATCCCGAAAAGCGACCAGTTGATCTCGGCGCACCGGGTCAGTTCGTCAATCAGGTGCTCGCCCCAGGCCGGTAACAGCAGCAGGTCGGCCCCATGCCCGAGGCGTGCGGTGAGTGAATCCAGTTGCTCGGGCGTGGAGGTTTGCAAGCCGATATGGGCACCCGCCAGGCCGGCGCCGAACAGCGCCATGACCAGCAATCCTGCGGCATAGCGTGGCGAGCCCCGCCTCGATGGGCCATGCAGCGCAGCTACCAGACAGATCAGGCCGCAGACGACCATCAGGGCGCGCTGCCACTGGCACAACAGGCAAGGGATCAGACCGTAGGTGTATTGCAGATAGGCCGCCGCGCCGACGGATATTGCACAGGCGATAAACGCCAGAAGGAACAGGAAGCGCGTGCGGGCCAGATGCATGACAAATCCGTAACAAGAAACGAAGGTGGTTACGGTAGAGGAAAGCGCACAGGCCTTTCAAGGCAACAACTTGCCGACGTATTGACAGAAAAGTATGGAAACAAACACACATGAATCAGGCTTTATTACCTTTTCATGTAGGAATTATCCGAATAAAGACATTTTGCCGCAGGCCCCTGCGGCAGAAAATGCACGGTTCGCGCAAGAGTGGCTTGCGCGAACCGCCGTCTCAGGCGCGGGTCAATGCCGGCAGGGGACTTGCCAGGAAACGCTCGTCGAGCATGCCCAGGCCTTGCTGGAACAGCTGATTGCTGCGTTCGGTCTCACCCAGTTGAGCGAGCAAGCGTGCAAGCTCTGCGCAGGTTTCCGGGTTGGGTTGCAGGCGCAGGCTGCTTTCGAGGTAATCGCGTGCCTTGCCCCACAACCGACCTTGCAGGCAGATGCGGCCCAGGGTCAGCAACAGGCTTGGATCCTTGGGGTGCTGCTTGAGCCAGCCTTCTGCAGCCTGCAATTGCTTGCTGTTGTCACTGCCGTGCACCAGCCCGTAGAGACGCGCCAGATGACTGTCGTAGTCGCGTTTGAGCGCGGTGCGCAGCACTTCCTCGGCCTGGGCATGGGCGTTGAGGCGGCGCAATTGCTCGGCATACGCCAACACCAGTGCGGGTTCCTGGCGCTGCGCCGAGGTCAATGCTTTCCAGGCCTTGTCGAGTGAGGCCAGGCCGGTGCTGGCGCCTTCCTCTTCGGCTTCACGCCAGGCCGACAGGCTGAGGTTCTCGCCCCAGGCACGGCGTTCCAGCTCGGCCAGTTCCGCAGGCGGCAGCACCTTGTCCTTGCGCAGTTCCGGCATCAGGCGGATCAGTTCTGGCCAGTCGCCGCGCAACTGATACAGGCGCTGCAACTGGCGCAATACCTGAGGATTGTGGCGGTGGCTTTCCTGCATGGCCTGCAATGTCACCAGTGCCGCATCGGTGTCGCCACGGTCCTGCTGCAACTGTGCGTGGGTCAGGGCAATCGCCAGCTCCGCGTGCGGCTGGCGCTGCAATGCGCGCTCCAGCAGGTTGTCGCTGTCTTCGTAACGGCCCTGCTCGTTGGCTGCGCGCGCCGCCCCGAGGTAATACAGCAGCGGCTGCGGATCGGCTTCGGCGGCGCGATGCAGATGGCGCTGCGCGCTGGCCCAGCGGCCCTCGGCAAGGTCCATCTGGCCCTGCTCGATGGCCAGCTGCACACGCCGGTGACGGTTGCGCCGCGACCACGGGTTGACCAGCCCGCCCGAGGTGGTCAGCAGGCCGATCACCAGGCGTACGATCAGCAGCACTAGCCAGATCGCCACCAGCAGGCCCAGCGCGGCCCACAGGCTCGATTCAAAACGGAAGCTCTGATACGAGATCAGCACATAGCCGGCATGCTCGGCCATGCCAACGCCGATCAGGGCCGCAACGGCAATGGCAATGAATAGCAGAACATAGAAGCGCTTCATGGGCTGGTGCCCCGCTGCGTCTGGGTGGATTGCGTTTCGGCTGGCGGCGCGGCGTGGCGGCGCTCCAGATAAGCCTGCACCGCGCTGAGGCTTTGCGCCAGGTCAGGCGTCATGACCGACACCGGCTGACTGACCAGCGCATCGAGACGCTCGGCGATCACCTTGCTCTGCGGGTTGTCCTTGTTGAAATTGGAGCCCAGCACGCCACGGGCTTCTTCGATGGCCTTGGCATAAATCTGCGGCTCGCCGTTAAGCGCCGCCCACTGCGCCTGTTCCAGTGCCAGGGTCAAAGCCAGGCGCACCTGCGCCAGGCTCTGGCCAGCCAGTACCGGACGGATGTCCTTGTCGGCGCTGAAGTCGATGCGGATGTAGTGCGAGATCTGCTCCCACCAGCGCGACCAGTAGCTGTCTTCAGTCTTGTCCGAGGTCAGGCCGAGCAACGAACCGCCCTTGTCTTCGTATTCGGGGGCCAGCGCGTTGAGCTGCACGACCTGCTCGCGCAGGGCCGCCAGTTGCAGGAACAGGCCGGTGCGGTCGGGTTGTTCGATGCTGTGCAAGGCGGCCAGGCTCTTGGCCAGTTGCTCGCGGGCGGCAAAGGCGCCAGGATCGTCCTGCTCGCGCAGAATTTCATCGGCGCCCTGAACCAGCGCGCGGGCGCTGTTGATGTCCTGCAGGGCCGACAGGCGCAGGCTGGCCAGACGCAGCAGGTGCTCGGCTTCGGCCAGGCGCCAGTCCTTGCGGCTGGCACCCAGCACGCCCTCCAGGCGCTGGCTCAGGCGCTGCTGGTCACCCTGCAGTTGCGCCACCAGCCGGCGGCTGTCTTCAAGCTGATCGGCCGGCGGAAATTGCGCCAGGCGTGCGGTCAGTTGCTGGTCGTTGCGGGTCAGCGCCAGGGTCTGCTCGGCAATGTCCTGCACTTCATTGCGCTGTTGCAGGTGGCCGGCCTGCAGCATGCGCAGTTGCCACACGCCCCAGCCGGCCACGCCGACGCCTGCAATACCCAGCAACAAGGCGACGACCGCCAGGCCGCTGGTTCGGTTGCCCGGGCGCTCGGGGCGCTTGGGTTCGGGCGTTACGGTCGATGGTTTCACCACCGACTCTTCGTCTTTGGGCAAGGCTGTTTCGCTCACGTATCCGTCCTTTGCAATGGGTGTCGCCGGCAGCAACACTTCGTCGATCAACAGGCGGGCGTTGCCCGCAAAGCCTCCAGCAAGGCCGTGGTACTGGCACCACGACAATCAACAACCATCCGGGCGCCGGCGTCATGCGCCAACTGTGCGACCCGCGGGCTGGGTACGAACAACGGCAGCCCGGCCAATTGTGGCCAGTGCTCACCCGCCATTCGCAGCAGATGCTCAAGACCCTGCCCACTGCTGACCACCAGCCCGTTCAAGCGTTCCCCCTCGACCCGCTGCAACAGCGCCTGTGGCGGGTAATCGGGCAGATAACGGCGGTAAAGCGGCAAGTACTCGACCCCCACGCCTTGCTCGCGCAAACGCTCGGCCATCCACTCGCGGCCTTCGTCACCGCGCATGATTAACACACGGCTTCCCGGTATGGCGATGGCCTTTTGCAGGTGCGGCAGGTCGAGCAGTGCTTCGCTGTCATCGCCCTGCTGCGGCCAGCTGACATCCTGCAGGCCGTAATCGAGCAGCACCTGGCCGGTGCCGGCACCTACGCAGAACCACGCTTGCAGCGGCGGTTGTGGCCAGATTTCATCGAGCAATTCCAGGCCCAGCCGGGCAGCGGGCTTGCTGACCACGATCACTGCCTGAAAACTCATCAGTTCAAAGATCATCGAGCGCTGCGCATCGTTCAATGGCAACGGCTCAGTGGCCAGCAGCGGCAGGCTGCTGGTGAAAATACCGGCCTGGGCCAGCACCTGAGCCACGGCCGCCGATTCCTCGGCAGGACGCGTCAGCAACAGGCGCCAGGCACTCATTGGTCAGTCGCCTCGCCATAAATCGCCTGCAGAATCTGCCCGGCGCCCTGGGTCAGCAGGTCTTCGGCCACTTGCACGCCCAACGCCTGGGCGGCGTCGCGCGAGGCTCGGGCCTCGGCACGCAGCAACAGGCCGCCGCTCGGCTCGCCGACCATGCCGCGCAGCCACAGCTGCTCGCCTTCAAGCACGGCGTAGCAGGCAATCGGCACCTGGCAGCCACCATTGAGGTGACGGTTGAGCGCCCGCTCGGCCGTGACCCGCATCGCCGTGTCGGCGTGGTGCAGGGGCGCGAGCAAGGCATGGATATCGGCGTCCAGCGTGCGGCATTCGATGCCCACCGCGCCCTGGCCTCCGGCTGGCAGGCTGTTTTCGATCGAGAGGCTGGCGGTGATGCGCGCCTCAAAGCCCAGGCGGATCAGCCCGGCGGCGGCAAGAATGATCGCGTCGTACTCACCGGCATCGAGCTTGGCCAGGCGAGTGTTCACATTGCCGCGCAGAAAACGGATTTGCAGGTCGGGTCGCAGCGCCAGCAGTTGCGCCTGACGGCGCAGGCTGGAGGTGCCGACGACACTGCCGAGGGGCAGTTCATCAAGGCTGGCAAAATGGTTGGAGACAAAGGCGTCACGCGGGTCTTCGCGCTCGCAGATGCAGAACAGGCCCAGACCTTCGGGGAAGTCCATGGGCACATCTTTCATGGAGTGAACGGCGATATCGGCTTCATTTTCCAGCAGCGCGGTTTCTAGCTCCTTGACGAACAGGCCCTTGCCGCCGATTTTCGACAGCGGCGAGTCGAGCAGCTTGTCGCCCTTGCTGACCATGGGCACCAGGGTCACTGCCAGGCCGGGATGGGCCTGCTCAAGCCGGGCCTTGACGTATTCGGCCTGCCAGAGGGCCAGTGCGCTCTTGCGGGTCGCAATGCGGATTTCGCGAGTGGACATGGATCAATCCGTACAGGGTAAAGACTGCCGATGATAACAGCTCGGCTGCGGGCGCTTCAGTGCCGCCTGCAAAGTCCGGAACCGGACATGACGCCCGTCAATGAAGACCTGCGCGCTCAGGTGCTGAATGATAATCGCCAGGGCGGCGATCATGCTGTGTTGAAAGCAACGCCTGGTTGCTCATTAACGTCAGGCAGGTCAAACGGACGTCGGGTCGTTCGCCATGCCTGATTCGTAACGGGTCTAGAACTGCTGCATCATTTTGCGCACCCCCGCCACATGGCGACGGCTGACCACCAGGGCGTCGCCGTTAAGGCCCCTGAGGTACAACTGGAAATGCCCCAGGGGCGTACGTTGCAAGCGCTCGATCCGCTCGCGTGCCACCAGAGCATTGCGGTGGATACGCACGAAACGGTCGCCGAACTCGTCCTCCAGTGCCTTGAGCGGCTCATCGAGCAACACTTCGCCACCCTCGTGACGCAGGGTCACGTACTTGTGGTCGGCAATGAAGAAGATCACCTGATCCAGCGGGATCAGCTCGATGCCCTTGCGAGTCCGCGCACTGATATGAGTGCGCGGGCCGTTGCCACTTTCGGCAGCAGGACGGGTCATGGCGGCCAACTGCACGCGATTGGGTCGCTCGGCCTTTTTCAGGGCCTCGGACAAATGCTCGGAGCGTACCGGCTTGACCAGATAACCCACCGCGCTGACCTGAAAGGCTTCCAGGGCAAATTCATCGTGCGCGGTGCAGAAAACAACGGCGGGCGGGGTTTCGCGCTCGCACAGTCTGGCAGCGACCTGCAGGCCGTCGAGGCCTGGCATACGGATGTCGAGCAGGACGATGTCCGGCTTGTGGCTTTCAATCAGCGCCAGGGCTTCTTCGCCATTGGAGGCACTGGGTTCCAAAACCCGATAGCCCTCGATTTCACCGACAAGGCGGCTTAATCGTTCCCGGGCCAGGGGTTCGTCATCAACGATCAGGACATTCATATTGCTTTGGCTTCCTGCGTGAGTCTCGCACAAGGATAGCGTAGACAGGTGTAGTGACGACCGTCACGGCGCTCCACGCTCAGACTGGCATGCGGACCAAAAAGTGCCGTAATGCGCGCACCTATGTTCAACAAGGCCTGTTGAGTGCCGTTGGACGTCTGCCGCGGGGCAACTTCGTCATAAGGATTGCTGACACACAATATGAACTCTCCCCCTTCATAATCTGCCTCGACCCGCACCACCCCGCCTTCAATGCGTGGAGCGATGCCATAGGTCAAAGCGTTTTCAAGCAATGGCTGCAAGGTTAGCTGGGGAATCGGCAAGTCATCGGCAATTGTGCTTACCACCCAGTCCAACTGTAGACGCTCCCCGAGACGATATTGTTCGATCGACAAATATCGTTTGGCCAATGCCAGCTCTTCGCGCCAGGTCACCAGCGTTCCGGGCCTGGCCAGACTGGCGCGGAACAGGTCGGAAAGGTCCAGCACCGCCTGCTCGGCCTTGACCGGGTCGCTGGCGACAAGGCTGGCAATACTGTTAAGGGTGTTGAACAGGAAATGCGGCCGGATCCGCGCCTGAAGCGCTTCGATCCTGGCGCGCAACTCGGCCTGCTGTTGCTTGCGCCACTGACTCTGCAGATAAAAGTAGCGCAACATCAGTGCCGACATGATCAAGGCAATCACGCAATAGCGAATATAACGCTCGACCATTCCCTCGAGCGAAATCGGGCTGGATAACTGACAGACATCGGTCACCGCCGTACACAGCAGGGTCAGGCCCATCACCATCAGGCACCCCAGCAACCCGGCAAGCCCCGCCGGCAGGCGCGCCAGCCAGGGACGCAAGCCGCACAGCAGGGCCGCCGAGAGCAGCACGATCCACTGCACGAACATTGACATCAAGGCCAGGCGCTGCCACGCAAAGGCCTCGGGCATGGGCTCGACCAGCACCAGCGCCAGCACCAGCAGTTCGGCAAGCACCACCAGCACCAGCAAGGCTTGGGGCAGGCACAGCTCGGGCAGGAAAAAGTCCTGTTCGGCAGCAGATTTTTCGGTTTTGGCGGTCATGGATGTGTTGATGGCTGTGCCCTCGCATTTGGCTCAGTCTCGTCCTGGCAGTTGAGCTCGGCAAGCCGTGAAAGGATAAAAAAACCTCACCCTGCTATCATCGTCGCTCCTTATGCCCGAACTTCCTTTCACGTAGAGCAACGAGCGAAATCATGAGCACCGACAAGACCAACCAGTCCTGGGGCGGCCGTTTCAGTGAGCCCGTCGACGCCTTCGTCGCGCGCTTCACCGCCTCCGTCAACTTCGACCAGCGCCTGTACCGTCATGACATCATGGGCTCCATCGCCCATGCCACCATGCTGGCCAAGGTCGGCGTACTGACCGATGCCGAACGCGACACCATCATCGACGGCCTGAAGACCATTCAGGGCGAAATCGAAGCGGGTCAGTTCGAGTGGCGCATCGATCTTGAAGACGTGCACATGAACATCGAAGCTCGCCTGACCGATCGCATCGGCATCACCGGCAAGAAACTGCACACCGGGCGTAGCCGCAACGATCAGGTCGCCACTGACATCCGTCTGTGGCTGCGTGACGAAATCGACGTGATCCTCGCTGAAATCACCCGTTTGCAGCAAGGTTTGCTGGAGCAGGCCGAGCGCGAAGCCGAAACCATCATGCCGGGTTTCACCCACTTGCAGACGGCTCAGCCGGTCACCTTCGGCCACCATCTACTGGCCTGGTTCGAAATGCTCAGCCGCGATTACGAGCGCCTGGTCGACTGCCGCAAGCGCGCCAACCGCATGCCACTGGGCAGCGCTGCGCTGGCCGGCACCACTTACCCGATCGATCGCGAGCTGACCTGCCAGTTGCTGGGTTTCGAAGCCGTGGGCGGCAACTCGCTGGACGGTGTGTCGGATCGCGACTTTGCCATCGAATTCTGCGCGGCGGCCTCGATTGCCATGATGCACCTGTCGCGCTTCTCCGAAGAGCTGGTGCTGTGGACCAGCGCCCAGTTCCAGTTCATCGACCTGCCGGACCGCTTCTGCACCGGCAGCTCGATCATGCCGCAAAAGAAAAACCCTGACGTGCCAGAGCTGGTGCGCGGCAAGAGCGGCCGTGTATTCGGCGCCCTGACCGGCCTGTTGACCCTGATGAAGGGCCAGCCGCTGGCCTACAACAAGGACAACCAGGAAGACAAGGAGCCGTTGTTCGACGCCGCCGACACCCTGCGCGACTCGTTGCGTGCCTTTGCCGACATGATCCCGGCGATCAAGCCGCGCCACGCGATCATGCGTGAAGCGGCGCTGCGCGGTTTCTCTACCGCCACCGACCTGGCCGACTACCTGGTGCGTCGTGGCCTGCCGTTCCGTGATTGCCACGAAATCGTCGGCCATGCCGTGAAATACGGCGTCGACAGTGGCAAGGACCTGGCTGAAATGAGCCTGGAAGAACTGCGCCGCTTCAGCGACCAGATCGAGCAGGACGTGTTTGCCGTGTTGACCCTGGAAGGCTCGGTCAATGCCCGTAACCACATCGGTGGCACCGCGCCGGCGCAAGTCCGCGCCGCCGTGGTCCGTGGTCAGCAATTGCTCGCCAGCCGCTGACCTACCCCGCCTGGCGCGCCACTGCCTGCACGCGCGCCAGAAACCTCGGCCAGTCCGCTTCTCTGGCCGCCGCGACGTGCTGGACATCGGGCCTTTGCGCCAGATGCTCCAGCAAGGCCCGCGCCCCGGGCACCTGCCCCAGCAAGTCCAGACCAAACAGGTGCTCGCCCACGCGCTGCGCCAGGTCGACGCTGTAAAGAAAGTAGATATCCGCCACGGTGAACTGCTCTCCCGCCACATACGGCGCAAAGCGACCGCGCTGGGCCAGTGCCATAAAGCCCTTGATCAGGTCGCGGCGCGCCTTGGCTTTCAGGTCGGCGGGTGTCGCACGGCCGCCGAAAATGACCTCGACGTAACACAGCCGCGCCGGCAGCTCGATGTACAGCTCTATTTCCTTGGCAAGGGTCCACACCTGAGCGCGCGCGAATGGCTCGGCCGGAACCAGCGGCCTGTCTGGCCGGGTGTCTTCGATGTAACGCAGGATGACATCGGTCTCACTGATGAAACCCTCGGGCGTGCCCAGCACCGGCACCTTGCCCCTCGCACTGATGGCCAGCGCCTCCGGGTTCTGGCAGCCATGCAGCGCCACCGTCTCGAATGGCAACTGCTTCTCCAGCAACGCCAGCTGGACCATGTTGAAATAATTGCTCGCGGCAAATCCGTATAATTTCAGCACTGCACTGTCTCCCTGAATGTCGCGCGTCATGCACAAGAAGCCGCGACTTTATTCATTTTTTCAGGAAAATCAGCAAGTTATGACGGTCTCTCGATATTTTAAGACCTGCCCTACAGCGCTCGTCGATTACGCCTACAGGATGCAGTTAAACTGCAGCCCTTATCTGAGGAAGCACCATGACTGAAGTACTTGATGACAACGAAGAAGAGTTCGCCGCATCGACCTTGATGCAGGCCATCGAAAACCAGCTTGAAAGCGACAATCCGCCTGCTGCCAAGGCGGTCTATAACAAGCTGACACTGGTGGGCTATGAGCACGATGACATTCTTGAGCTGATGGCTCATGTGTTGGCCATCGAGATCGACGCCATGCTCGCTGCCGACCGGCCGTTCGATGGCCAGTGGTACGAAACGGCGCTGCGCGCGCTGCCGGAACTGCCGCCAGAAAATTGAGTGCCATCGCCAGCACAGGGACAATAATCCGGTCTACACTGCGGATGCCCCGCTGCCACGATTTTACGAGGGGCCCGCGCCCGGACGGGCATCCACCAATAAAAGTCTGGAGCACCTATGTCTTACACCCCTGAGCTGGTTGCCGAACTGGAAATCCTTGCCCTGTTCAACCTGGACAACACCCTCGAAGGCCTGAAAGTCCACCATGTGGCAGCGCCCAGCGCGATCGCCGCAGCCCAACGCCTGCATGACAAAGGCCTGACAAGCCAGGTCGACGGCGGCTATCTGACCAGCCTGGGGCTGGAAGCCGCCCGCCATGCCCAAGCGTTGCTGACCGTCCTGAAAACGGTTCGCCAGGCGGCCTGACTCCAGGCCTGTCGTGCATCGGACCCGGGGCCGGATGATAAAAAACATGCCTGGCCCCCTTCACTTGCCCATACACAAACTGATACAAAGCCGATACAAGTCCTGACGTCAATTTCCCGGTGCTGCCCGTGCTGCGCCATGCTTGCCGCTCTCTGCGCCAACAGGCTGTGGAGAAACGGCACGTGCTTTCAATGACGCCGTCAATTAAAGCCTGCCACTGCGGTGTTGAACGTTGCGATGACGCCTCCTTTCGAAATCCGTCCCGATCTGGACGAAGGCATCGACCGCAAGGTTCTTGGCCAGCTACGCAACCGCTTTCTGAAGCTCAACGATGGACGACTGGCCCGTGCCCGCGAAGGCCTGTCGCCCCGTCAGCAAAGTGTCCTGACCCTGTTGCCGCTGCTGTTTCATGTCAACCATCCGCTCTTGCCAGGTTATGTGTCCGGCAGCACGCCAGCCGGTGTTTCCAATTACGAACCTGGCCCTCAGGTGTTGGCCGAAGCGCAGCGCCTGACCCGTTCTTTCTCGCACAAGACGCGCCATGGCCATGCACCGCAGCCGATCCATGGCCTGTTTCTGATGGGCAGCCTCGGGACTCTGGCCCAGGCCGATCAGAGCGACATGGACGTCTGGGTCTGTCACGACAGCGAGCTTTCAGCCGAAGCCATCGCCGAGTTACGCAAGAAATGCCAGGCGCTGGAAGCCTGGGCCGACACCCAAGGTGCCGAAGCGCACTTCTTTCTGATCGACCCGCAACGTTTTCGCGTCGGTGATCGCGACACGCAACTGAGCTCCGACGATTGCGGTACCGCGCAGCATTACCTGCTGCTCGACGAGTTTTATCGCACCGCCCTGTGGCTGGCGGGGCGTACACCGGTGTGGTGGCTGGTGCCGGCCTACGAAGAGCCGCGCTATGACGAGTACACCCATACGCTGTTGTCCAAGCGTTTCATCCGCGCCGATGAGGTACTCGACCTGGGCAACATGGCGCACATCCCGCCGGGCGAGTTCGTCGGTGCCGGGCTCTGGCAGTTGTTCAAAGGCATTGATTCACCGTACAAGTCGGCACTCAAGCTGTTGCTGATCGAGGTCTACGCCAGCGAACACCCGAATGTTCAATGCTTGAGCCTGCGCTACAAGCAGGCGGTGTTTACCCATCATCAGCCGGACCTGGATGAGCTGGACCCGTACATGGTGGTGTACCGGCGTATCGAGGAACATTTGCTGGCGCGCAACGAGCACGAACGCCTGGAGCTGGTGCGCCGCAGCCTGTACCTGAAGGTCAACAAGAAGCTGACCGGGCGCCAGCGCAGCACCGGCTGGCAGCGCCAGTTGATGGAGCGCCTGACCGCCGAATGGGGTTGGGACGAGCGCCAGCTGGCCCTGCTCGACAGCCGCAGCCAATGGAAAGTCCGTCAGGTGAGCCACGAGCGCCGCGCGCTGGTCAACGAGCTGAACTACAGCTATCGCTTCCTGACCCAACTGGCACGTACGCAGAAAACCGCCAACTCGATCAATGCCCGGGACATGAGCATTCTCGGCCGGCGCCTGTATGCGGCCTTCGAGCGCAAGGCCGGCAAGGTCGAGTTCATCAACCCCGGTATTGCCCCAGATCTTGCCGAAGACACCCTGACCCTGGTGCATTCGCCGAACAAGCGCGAGCCGGGCAAGCATCAGTGGAGCCTGTACAACGGCAGCCTGAAAGCGCATGAGTGGCCAGCGTTCACGCCCATCAAACGCAGCCGTGAATTGCTTGAACTGCTGGCTTGGTGTCACCGTAACCAGGTCATCGACAGCAGCACGCGCCTGGCCCTGCACCCCGGCACCAGCGATTTGAGCGAGATTGAACTGTTCAACCTGACCGGCGCCCTGCAACAGAGCTTTGCCCTGCCGTTGCCGGCCGTCAGTGATGAACAACTGCTCGAGCCCAGCGTGCCCAGAGAGATCCTGCTGCTGGTCAACGTCGGGCTTGATCCGTTGCGTCATCACCGCGACCTGAACATCCTGATGACCACCGAGCGCACCGACTCGCTGAGCTATGCGGGCGCCCGCGAGAATCTGGTCCTGACCCTGGACCAGATCACGCTCAATAGCTGGAATGAAACCCTGGTCAGCCGCTACGACGGCCCGCATGCCCTGCTCGATTGCCTGGTCGACCTGCTCGGCAGCCTGCCCGAAGGTCAGGTCCAGCCACGCATCAGGGTCAGTTGCTTCTGCCACAACCGCGCTCAGGCCATTGCCCTGCGTGTCGAGGAAATCGTCGACACGGCCCGCTTGCTGCTGGCACGGCGGCTGAATCATCGCTACCTGATTCAGGTGCAGCAGCAGTACCACGTGCTGGAATTGCTGCTGGAGCAGATCACGCCTGTGGTCATCAACAGCCTGTCCGGCCTGTTCGCCTATCTGGGCGAGCATTTGCCCTGCTACAGCCCGTTGCACCTGGACCCGCAGGCACTGGACGACCATGACCTGCCGCTGATTCTTGCGCACGGCCAGCCCGAGTGCATTCAGGTGTTCTACCGCGTCGTCGAGGCGTCCGCCGACCTCTATGTACTCGATGAGCACAATGCGCTGTGGCATCAGAACCTGCCTTGGCATGACGAACAGAGCCTCTTGCAACCCTTGCAGCGTTTTTTCCAGTCGCTGATCTATCGACGCGGCGCTTCATTGCCGCTGGATAATCCGCAGGAGCCGGTGGCGCTGGAAGTGTTGTATTACCAAGTGTTGCCATCAGGAGGCAATCGCGCCCGCAGCATCGAGCCGCGACCGGCGCCCATGGCGACAGACCGGGCTTTTTATGATGTGCAGGCCATTTTCGAAGAAGCGGCCCCAGAACAGGTGACCGTCACGCTGTACTGCGACAACCGTGAGTTTTCCGAGCTGGAATACGGTGAGCAGCTGTATACGGTGGTCGCCCGGCAGATTCTGGCCCGGCGCAATGAAGCCGAGCGTTATCGCTGTTACATCACCGATCTTGACCTGTCAGGCCTGAACGATGACGGGCATGGGCAGAGCATTCTCTACCTGCACCACAAGACCCGTCTGGAAAAGCGCCTTAACGACGCGATGCACGAAGCCTTGTAGGGTTGCTGCAAGGCGTCATGGCTGCGACGCATCACGCTTGCGTTGTTCGGCCGCGCTACAGATCTGGCGACGGCGTTCGTCGTCGGCCGAGCGCCATTCGCGGATGTCTTCGACATGACGAAAACAGCCGGTGCAGACCTTCTCGTCATCCAGCCGGCACAGGCTGACGCAGGGAGAGCGCACGGCTGAACTGACGTTGCTGTACAGCGGTTTGGGCGGGCGTGGTGCGGCGGTTGCGGTCACGAATCAGATCTCGTCGAAGTCCAGCTCTACGCCGGCCTGTTCAAGGGTGATGCGCGCCAGCATTTCGCTGAGCAGCTCGTCGCTGGTGTCGCAGACCCAGCGGCTGTCCTGCTCGTCGTAGTCGAAGTGGAAGCCACCCGACTTTGCCGCCAGCCACAGCTGGCGCAGCGGCTCCTGGCGGCTGAAGATGATCTGCGAGCCGTTCTCGAACTTGACGGTCAGCACACCGGCCGAATTTTCCAGGTCAAGGTCCAGGCCGCTCTCGTCAAAAATGTCTTCCAGATTCTCCTGAGTTGCATCGACCAGGTCGTGAAAGCGGGCTTCGGTCAAACTCATTGTCATGAACCTCGGGAAAATGGACGGATATCACATGTCGCGCACGATACGGGCGCAGGCGGGCAAATGCAAAGCCGGATACGAGGCGTCAAAAATCGGCAAACGGCTCGTTACCGGCAGACAATCGCGTCAAAGCCCCGCCAGACGGAAAGGTCACCGCATAGGCAAGCCGCCGGGTGGCCGGTATACTCGGCCGCAATCAAAGCTTATACAAAGGATTTCGCCATGAAGCGCCTGATCTCTTCGCTTGCTGCGCTCCTCGCGGTTGCCTGCCTCGTCACCGCCTGTGGGCAAAAAGGCCCGCTGTACCTCCCTGACGACAGCAAGTCTTCCGACGAACAAGCCCCATCGCACTCGCACAAGCATTCTTAAGGGTACTCCATGGACGCTTTCAACTACCGCGACGGTGAGCTGTTCGCGGAGGGCGTGGCCTTGTCTGCCATTGCCGAACGTTTCGGCACGCCCACCTATGTCTACTCGCGCGCCCATATCGAGGCGCAATATCGCGCTTACGCTGACGCCCTGAGCGGCATGCCGCACCTGGTGTGTTTCGCCGTCAAGGCCAACTCCAACCTGGGCGTGCTCAACGTTCTGGCGCGTCTGGGCGCAGGCTTCGATATCGTTTCGCGCGGTGAGCTGGAGCGCGTTCTGGCAGCGGGCGGTCAGGCTGACCGCATCGTCTTTTCCGGTGTCGGCAAGACCCGCGAAGACATGCGCCGCGCCCTGGAAGTGGGCGTGCACTGCTTCAACGTCGAGTCCACCGACGAGCTTGAGCGTCTGCAAGTGGTGGCCGCCGAGCTGGGCGTTCGCGCACCGGTGTCGCTGCGGGTCAACCCGGACGTGGATGCCGGCACCCATCCGTACATCTCCACGGGCCTTAAGGAAAACAAGTTCGGCATCGCCATCAGCGACGCCGAAGACGTCTATGTTCGCGCCTCGCAGTTGCCGAACCTTGACGTGGTCGGCGTCGATTGCCATATCGGCTCGCAGCTGACCACGCTGGAACCGTTCATCGATGCACTGGACCGCCTGCTGGATCTGGTCGATCGCCTTGGCGATTGCGGCATCCACTTGCGCCATATCGATCTGGGCGGCGGTCTGGGCGTGCGTTATCGCGATGAAGAGCCGCCGCTGGCCGGCGATTACATCAAGGCAGTGCGCGAGCGCCTGGATGGCCGCGATCTGGCTCTGGTGTTCGAGCCGGGCCGCTTCATCGTCGCCAATGCCGGCGTGCTGCTGACCCAGGTCGAGTACCTCAAGCACACCGAGCACAAGGATTTCGCCATCGTCGATGCGGCGATGAACGACCTGATCCGCCCGGCGCTGTACCAGGCCTGGATGGATGTCACGGCGGTACGCCCGCGTGACGGTGCCGCGCGCACCTACGACATCGTCGGTCCGATCTGCGAAACCGGCGATTTCCTGGCCAAGAACCGCGAGCTGGCGCTGGCCGAAGGCGATCTGCTGGCCGTTCATTCGGCCGGTGCCTATGGTTTCGTCATGAGCTCGAACTACAACACCCGTGGTCGCGCCGCTGAAGTACTGGTCGATGGCAGCGACGTTTTCGAAGTGCGTCGTCGGGAAACCCTGAGCGAGCTGTTTGCCGGCGAAAGCCTGCTGCCGGAGTGATCCCATGCTGCTGCGTTTTACCAAGATGCACGGGCTGGGCAATGACTTCATGGTTCTGGACCTGGTCAGCCAGCACGCGCACATCTTGCCCAAGCACGCCAAACAGTGGGGTGACCGGCACACCGGCATCGGCTTCGACCAGCTGTTGATCGTCGAGGCGCCGAGCAATCCGGACGTGGATTTCCGTTACCGGATCTTCAATTCCGACGGCTCCGAAGTCGAGCAGTGCGGCAATGGTGCGCGCTGCTTCGCCCGTTTCGTGCTGGACAAGCGCCTGACCACCAAGCGCTTGATCCGCGTCGAAACCAAGAGCGGCATCATCGAGCTGGATGTGCGCAACGACGGGCAGATCTGCGTAGACATGGGGCCGCCACGGCTGGTGCCGGAGCAGATCCCGTTCCAGGCGGCGCAACAGGCGATCAGCTATGATCTGGACGTCGACGGCCAGACCGTTGCGCTGGCAGCGGTGTCGATGGGCAATCCGCACGCGGTACTGCGTGTAGACGACATCAACAACGCCCCGGTGCATGAACTGGGCGCGAAAATCGAACATCACCCGCGCTTTCCGGCACGGGTCAACGTGGGGTTTCTGCACGTTGTCGATCGCCAGCGCGCGCAACTGCGCGTCTGGGAACGCGGTGCCGGCGAAACCCAGGCCTGCGGCACGGGCGCCTGTGCGGCGGCTGTCGCGGCCATCAGCCAGGGCTGGATGGACTCGCCGGTATTGATCGATCTGCCGGGCGGGCGCCTGTCCATCGAATGGGCGGGCCCCGGCCAGCCGGTGTTGATGACAGGGCCTGCGGTGCGGGTCTACGAGGGCCAGGTTCGTCTATGAGTGAGCAAATGCGATGACCGATCAGCCTCCTGCTTCAAGCCTGCAAGGCGAAGCGCCAATCAATGGCGCAACGCACGACCCGGAAGCAGAGGCGGTCATCGCCTTTCTGCTGCATCACCCGGAATTCTTCGCCGAACACGACGAACTGCTGGTGGCGATGCGCATTCCTCACCAGCGCGGCGACAGCGTCTCGCTGGTCGAGCGCCAGCTCAAGCTGCTGCGTGAACGCAACATCGAGATGCGCCATCGTCTGTCGCAATTGATGGATGTAGCCCGCGACAACGACCGCCTGTTCGAGAAAACCCGCCGCCTGAACCTGGCGCTGATGGACGCCGGCAGTCTCGACGAACTGGTCATCGCTGTCGAAGACAGCCTGCGCCATGACTTTCAGGTGCCGTTCGTCAGCTTGATCCTGTTCGGCGACAACAGCATGCCGGTCGGCCGCTGGGCCAGCAGCAGCGAAGCGCAGACCGCCATTGGCGGCCTGATGGGCGAAAAGGCCGTGTGTGGCGCATTGCGCGAGCACGAGCTGGCGTTTCTGTTTGGCGCCGAACAGAGCAAGCAGGTCGGCTCTACCGCGCTGGTGACCCTCAATCATCAGGGTTTGCTCGGCGTGCTGGCGATCGGCAGCCGCGATCCCCAGCATTACAAGAGTTCGGTCGGCACCCTGTTTCTAAGCTACATCGCCGATGTGCTCAGCCGCCTGCTGCCGCGCCTGACCCACTCGCTGCGCTCGGTACGCTGAGCATGGAACGGCAGCTGGAGGCTTACTGCACGCATTTGCACAGTGAGCGCCAGGTGTCGCCGCATACCCTGCAGGCTTACCGACGCGACCTGAACAAGGTTCTGGCGTTCTGCCAGAAGCAGTCTTTGGCCAGCTGGGCCGATCTCGATATCCAGCACCTGCGCAGCTTCGTTGCCCGTCAGCACCAGCAAGGCCAGTCTTCGCGCAGCCTGGCCCGATTGCTGTCGGCGGTGCGTGGCCTGTACCAGTACCTCAATCGCGAAGGCCTCTGCCAGCACGACCCGGCCAACGGCCTGTCGCCGCCCAAGGGCGAGCGGCGCCTGCCCAAGACCCTGGACACCGACCGTACCGCGCAACTGTTCGAGGGCGCCGTAGAGGACGACTTTCTGGCGCGTCGCGACCAGGCCATCATGGAGCTGTTCTACTCGTCGGGACTGCGCCTGTCGGAACTGACCGGCCTGGATATCGATCAACTGGACCTGAACGACGGTCTGGTGCAAGTGCTGGGCAAGGGCAGCAAGACCCGCGTGTTGCCGGTGGGCAGCAAGGCCCGCCTGGCCTTGCAGGAATGGCTCAAGCTGCGCGGGCAGGCCAACCCGCAGGACAACGCGGTGTTTGTCGGCATGCAAGGCCGGCGCCTCGGCCCGCGGGCCATTCAGGTACGCCTGAAGGCTGCTGGCGAGCGCGAGCTGGGCCAGAACCTGCATCCACACATGCTGCGCCATTCTTTCGCCAGCCACTTGCTGGAATCGTCTCAGGACCTGCGCGCGGTGCAGGAACTGCTCGGGCATGCCGACATCAGCACCACGCAGATCTACACTCATCTGGATTTCCAGCATTTGGCCAGCGTGTACGACAGCGCTCATCCCCGGGCCAGGCGCAAAGACAGCGGCCATGATTAAACAGGTAACGCCCCATGATTAAGCTGATCACCTTCGACCTCGACGACACGCTGTGGGACAACGCACCGGCCATTCTTGGCGCCGAAACCCTGCTGCGCGACTGGCTGACCGAGCACGCGCCGCGCCTGGGGCCTGTTCCCGTGGAGCATCTGTGGGCCATCCGCACCCGGCTGATCAGTGAAGAACCGGGCCTCAAGCACCGCATCAGCAGCCTGCGCCGTCGCGTGCTGTTCCATGCCCTGGAGGATGCCGGCTACGATGGCGATGAGGCCCAGGACCTGGCCGACCGCAGCTTCGAGGCTTTTCTGCATGGGCGCCATCAGGTGCAAGTGTTCCCGGAGGTTCTGCCGACCCTGGAGATTCTCGCCAAGACCTACACGCTGGGGGTGATCACCAACGGCAATGCCGATGTGCGCCGCCTGGGCCTGGCCGACTATTTCAACTTCGCCCTGTGCGCCGAAGACCTGGGTATCGGCAAGCCCGACCCCACGCCCTTTCTTGAAGCCTTGAGCCGTGCCCGTTGCGAGCCCGCCCATGCGGTGCATATCGGCGATCATCCCGAAGATGACATCGCCGGGGCCCAGCGCGCCGGTCTGCGGGCCATCTGGTACAACCCGCAGGGCAAGGTCTGGGACGCCGACAACCGGCCTGACGCCGAGATCCATAACCTGTCGCAATTGCCCGAGGTGCTGGCCCGCTGGGCCTGATCGGCACACCGGCGCGCTGCCAGATCGCAGCCCGGATCGCAGCCAGAAAAAAGCCCGCAACAGCGGGCTTTTTCCTACACGTTCATGCAACCGTCAGATAGGACGGCTGCCGTACTTGTTGTCAGGCTTCTTGGGCGGATCGGCGACCACGTTGGCCTCCACTTCCTGTACCCGGCCGCCACGAGAGAGGAACTCTTCCATGGCGCGAGCCAGCGCATCGCGATCCTTTTGCTTGGCCTCGATACTGGGCAACTCATCAACCGAGACAGCGGCCTTGGACTTGCCCTTGGCAGGCGTTACCGCCGCTTCACCGTCATCGGAATCAGGGGCGTCATCTTCCGGAGCTGCACTAAGCTCCTCGCCCTCTTCTTCGCCTTCCAGATCGTCTACCAGATCATCGTTATCGTTGTCGTCGTCGCTCATGTTCAACCTCATGACTTGCGAAAGCAGAATTAGTTATAGCTCAGCCGCTCTGAAAATCGAGCCGCTTCAAGACACAGCAGCCGCTGAAACCAGCGGTTAATCCCATTCACCCTGAAGGGTGGCCAGGAGGCGGCGAGCACCCCCATGATCCCGATGCTCGCCGAGATAGACACCTTGCCATGTACCCAGCGCCAGACGACCGGCCGAGACCGGCAAAACCACCTGGCAGCCCAGCAGACTGGCCTTGAAGTGCGCCGGCAAGTCATCGGGACCTTCGTCGTTGTGTTCATGTCCGGCCACGCCCTGGGGCACCAGCCGGTTGAAAAAACGCTCGAAATCACGACGTACCGCCGGGTCGGCATTCTCGTTGACCGTCAACGAAGCCGAGGTGTGTTGCAGCCACAGGTGCAGCAACCCGATACGACAACCGGACAGCTCGGGCAGGCCTGTCACTATCTCATCGGTGACCAGATGAAACCCGCGGGGCCTGGCCCGCAGGGTTATTCCGGATTGCTGCCACATGGCGTTCTCCGCACGTTCGGCGCGCATTCTAACGCGCCTGAGAAAAAAGCAAAGCACCCGATAAAGCGCCTTTGTCCTGCGTCATGCCAGAGGCCGATGCAACGGCCGCCAGCACGCTATCAAACGAGTGCTATCACTCGCCGATGGTTATTCAATGACAGCGCAAATCTTGAGTTGATCCCTGAAAAACAGGCAAAAAAATGCCCGGAGAACCGGGCACTTTTTTTCGAAGCGCTTACAGGTTGTAGCCACGCTCGTTGTGTTGCGCCAGGTCCAGGCCAACGGCCTCTTCCTCTTCGTTGACGCGCAGGCCGATGACCACATCCAGAACTTTCAGGATGATGTAGGTCACGATGGCGGTGTACACAACGGTGAACGCCACGCCCTTGAACTGTACCCAGACCTGAGTACCGATGTCGGTCACGGTGCCGAAGCCGCCCAGAGCAGGGGCTGCGAAGACGCCAGTCAGGATTGCACCGACGATACCGCCGACGCCGTGTACGCCGAAGGCATCCAGCGAGTCGTCATAGCCCAGCTTGCGCTTGAGGCTGGTGGCGCAGAAGAAGCAGACCACGCCCGATACCAGACCGATGACCAGCGCGCCCATCGGGCCTGCTGTACCGGCAGCCGGAGTGATGGCAACCAGGCCGGCAACCACACCCGAGGCGATGCCCAGTGCGCTTGGTTTGCCGTGGGTCAGCCACTCGGCGAACATCCAGCCCAGCGCAGCAGCGGCGGTTGCGATCTGGGTGACCAGCATCGCCATGCCGGCGGTGCCGTTGGCGGCCGCAGCAGAACCTGCGTTGAAGCCGAACCAGCCGATCCAGAGCATGGCCGCGCCGATCAGGGTGTAACCCAGGTTGTGCGGGGCCATCGGGGTGGTCGGGTAGCCTTTACGCTTGCCCAGCACCAGGCACGCCACCAGGCCTGCAACACCTGCGTTGATGTGCACCACGGTGCCGCCCGCGAAGTCCAGTACGCCCCAGTCCCACAGCAGGCCGCCGACACCGCCCCAGACCATGTGGGCAATCGGTGCGTAGACCAGGGTGAACCAGATGGCCATGAAGATCAGCATGGCGGAGAATTTCATGCGCTCGGCGAACGCACCGACGATCAGCGCCGGCGTAATGATCGCGAAGGTCATCTGGAAGGTGATGAACACAGCTTCCGGGAACAGTGCCGCAGCACCGGTCAGGCTCGAAGGTGTAACACCTGCCAGGAAGGCTTTCTGGAAGCCGCCGACGAAGGAGCTGAAGTTGACCACGCCCTCTTCCATGCCGGTGGCATCGAACGCCAGGCTGTAGCCGTAAACCACCCACAGGATGCTGATCAGGCCGGTGATTGCAAAGCATTGCATCATCACCGACAGGATGTTCTTGGAGCGGACCATGCCGCCGTAGAACAGCGCCAGGCCAGGAATAGTCATGAATAGAACCAGTGCGGTGGCCGTCAACATCCATGCAGTATCGCCGGAGTTCAGCACAGGTTCTGCAGCAGGTTCAGCCGCCAGGGCCAGACCAGGTAAAGCGAGGGACAACAGGGCTCCTAGCCCTGCGAATTGACGCAGAGTCATATTGTTTCTCCTGGGGCGTTGGGTTTGACGGCTTAGATAGCGTCGGTATCGGTTTCGCCGGTACGGATGCGGATAGCCTGTTCCAGATTGACTACGAAAATCTTGCCATCGCCGATCTTGCCGGTGTTGGCAGCCTTGGTGATTGCTTCGATGACCCGATCCAGATCCTTGTCATCGATGGCGACGTCAATCTTCACTTTAGGAAGAAAGTCGACTACGTATTCAGCACCGCGATACAGCTCAGTGTGACCCTTCTGACGCCCGAAGCCTTTGACTTCCGTGACAGTGATGCCCTGCACGCCGATCTCGGACAACGATTCGCGCACGTCATCCAACTTGAACGGCTTGATGATTGCAGTGACTAGTTTCATGAAACTTTCTCCCGAATTGGTGGACTTGCCCCAGGAAAACAAACCCGTCTCAAGTCTAAGCGCAGTGTCTGGCTTTGTAACGTATCGCGCGCCTCATTCAGACGCCGACCGAGTTCAGATAACTGTATCTGGCGAAATACTTTCCTGCTCCGCCTGCCGCACTGCCTTCGTCACAGCGACTGCATCAGTGCATGGGTCACAAGGGTCTAAGCAGAAAGCTTGCCAGCTCGGTAATTTTCATTGAAATCAAGCCATTGCTCGGCGCCTGCGGCATTCAGGCCGAATTCGGGCGCGCGGGACGCACAATAACAGTGCATGCGTGCACGCCTGCATGCGCGATAAGTGTGCGTGAAACCAGAGAAAAAACGCACCGTGCTACACTGCCGCGCATCAGATACCGGGAAACCATCATGCTTGCCCCCAAAGCCCTCCTCGATGCCCTGAGCGATCACGCCTCGCGCCTGTTCAGCGGCGATACCCCGCTGCCACGCGGTGAGTTCGAAGCACAATTCAAGATTTTGCTGCAAAGCGCCTTCAGCAAGCTCGATCTGGTCAGTCGTGAAGAGTTCGACAGCCAGATGGCCGTGCTCGCCCGCACGCGCGCTCGTCTGGAAGCGCTGGAAGCAAAAGTCGCCGCGTTGGAAAATAGCCATCCTTCCGGCTTGCAGGACTAAGCCCGGCGTCCCCCAACGACAGGGCATTTTGTTTATCGATAATGGGTATTGTGCCAGGACCCCTGCAATTGGAGGTCTTTTACCTGACATTTTCGTCTAAAATGCCCGGCTGAATCGTTCAGGTCACACCGCATCTGCCTTTTTGGGCAGACAGGTCGCTGCCGGGCCAGCCCGGTCCGGCACTGTGATATCCACCGATTTGTGATCCGACTGATGGGTGTGAGTAAAAAGGCTTGCCCCTGGCGCCACGACGCCAGACGAGCCTGAGCACAAAAGTGTCATCGAAGTCGCTGAAGCCAACAACTAATAAGAGATCAGCACGGGAGGGACATAATAATGAGGTCGATCTTTTTCGATCTGGTGAGTCGCCTCTCCAGCCTTACTGAAGAGCAGCCCTGGAAAACGCGGTAGTCAATGCCCGTCTCCAGGCCGGTCGCAGTCAAGAATGGCAGGAGGGATGGCGTTAATCCTAGGAATTACAACATGCTTAATAAAGTGAACAAGGCCTTGCTGGGCTTGGCGCTGACAGTGGGTTTCATGCCTGTCCATGCCGCTGAAGCCAAAAAAGTTGATGTACTGCTTATCGGCGGCGGCATCATGAGTTCAACCCTGGGTGTCTGGCTCAACGAGCTGGAGCCAAGCTGGTCGATCGAAATGGTCGAGCGTCTGGACGCTGTGGCCGAAGAGAGCTCCAACGGCTGGAACAACGCCGGTACCGGTCACTCGGCCCTCGCCGAACTGAACTACACCCCGGAAGGCAAAGACGGCAAGATCGACATCTCCAAGGCGATCGAGATCAACGAGTCGTTCCAGATCTCCCGTCAGTTCTGGGCCTGGCAGGTCAAGAACGGCGTGCTCAAAGACCCGCGTTCGTTCATCAACTACACACCGCACATGAGCTTCGTGTGGGGCGACGAGAACATTCAGTTCCTGCAAAAACGCTATGAGGCGCTCAAGGCCAGCCCTCTGTTCAGCGGCATGCAGTACTCCGAAGACCCGGCGCAGATCAAACAGTGGGTTCCACTGATGATGGACGGCCGTGATCCGAAGCAGAAGATCGCCGCCACCTGGAGCCCTATCGGCACCGACATGAACTTCGGCGAGATCACCCGCCAGTTCGTCGGCCATCTCAAGACCAAAGAGCAGTTCGACCTCAAGCTGTCCAGCGAAGTCGAAGAGATCAAGCGCAACGCCGACGGCGGCTGGCGCGTGACCTACAAGAACCTCAAGGACGGCACCGAAACCTCCACCGACGCCAAGTTCGTGTTCATCGGCGCTGGCGGCGGTGCCCTGCACCTGCTGCAAGCCTCGGGCATTCCTGAAGCCAAGGAATACGCAGGCTTCCCGGTGGGTGGTTCTTTCCTGGTGACCGATAACCCGGCGATTGCCGATGCTCACCTGGCCAAGGCCTACGGCAAGGCTTCGGTTGGCGCGCCACCGATGTCGGTTCCGCACCTGGACACCCGCGTGCTCGACGGCAAGCGCGTCATTCTGTTTGGCCCGTTCGCGACCTTCTCGACCAAGTTCCTGAAGAACGGTTCGTACTTCGACCTGCTGACCAGCACCAACACACACAACGTGTGGCCAATGACCCGTGTCGGCGTGCGTGAATACCCGCTGATCGAATACCTCGCCGGTCAAGTCATGCTGGACGACGACGATCGTCTGGAAGCCCTGCGCGAGTACTTCCCGAACGCCAAGAAAGAAGACTGGCGTCTGTGGCAAGCCGGCCAGCGCGTGCAGATCATCAAGCGTGACGAAGACAAGGGCGGCGTGCTGAAACTGGGCACCGAGATCGTTGCTTCCAAGGACGGCAGCATCGCCGGCCTGCTGGGCGCATCCCCAGGCGCTTCGACCGCTGCACCGATCATGCTGAGCGTTCTGGAAAAGGTCTTCAAAGACAAGGTTGCCACGCCAGCCTGGCAGGAAAAGCTGCACCAGATCGTGCCTAGCTACGGCACCAAGCTGAACGACAGCCCTGAAGCTGTCGCCAAAGAGTGGGCCTACACCGCCGAGATCCTGCAACTGCCAACGCCGCCAGCCGTCAACGGCTCGGCTGCTCCAGCAGTCGCACCGGCAGCTCCGGCGACTCCGGCCAAGCCACGTGAGAGCAATGCAGCGACCGATATGGCGCTGTAAGCAGTCGCGGTAGCTACAAGACCGAACCCCGCCAGGCACTGCCTGGCGGGGTTTTCTTTTGCTGCTGACTTTACAAGGGCCACCTCACGTCATTCCACAACTTGCGAAATAACAGCCTGGTGGATCAAGCCTTCGCGCTGCGACCCGGATAGCCCGCCAAAAAACAGTCAAAAAAGTCCGCTATTAACGAATGGCTTATAAAGAAATTTAACCATTTAAAAGTTATAGGATTTTTCGTTGGAGCAGCCGTAAAAAAACCGCCACAAAGTGCAGCGCCCCTAGCCTTTCGTACAACATCAGGTGGTCCTGCATGGCCCGCCGTTCGGCGCGTAGAGGGCTGGCCGAGTAGTCCGGGACACGGTGTAAAAATAATCTTTATCGCGGCTCAATTAGTTGTACGACAACAATTCAAAAGCCATGTTACTATCCCGCCCGCAGCGGACGTTATTCGCTGCACAAGTGATAAGGACGTCCGCTCGAGAACGCGCAGTCATGTGTGCGTTAAAAAAACTCAAGTTAATCAAGGATCTGATTATTCATGACTAAACCTTCAATTTTTACTGCCAACAAACTGGCGAGTGCTGTAGTTGCTTCTTTGCTGTTCGCAAGCTTTGGTGCACAGGCCGATATCGCACTGGATGTCGCTACAACCGGCTGGGCCACCCAGAACGGCGGTACCAAAGGTGGCTCCAAAGCCGCTGCAAATAATATCTACACCGTTAAAAACGCTGCCGAGTTGAAAACAGCGCTGAAAGCGTCTGTCGGCACTAACGGGCGCATCATCAAGATCAGCGGCGTCATTGATGTCAGCGAAGGCAAGGCTTACACCAAGACCGCCGACATGAAGGCCCGCGGTCGCCTGGACATTCCTGGCAAGACCACCATTGTGGGCATCACCAGCAATGCCGAAATTCGCGAAGGTTTCTTTTACGCCAAAGAAAACGACGTGATCATCCGCAATCTCACCATCGAAAACCCGTGGGACCCTGAGCCGATCTGGGACGCGAACGATGGCAGCGCGGGCAACTGGAACTCCGAGTACGACGGCCTGACCATCGAGGGCGCCAACAACGTGTGGGTCGACCATGTCACCTTCACCGATGGCCGTCGCACCGATGACCAGAACGGCACCGCCAATGGCCGTCCCAAGCAGCATCACGACGGTGCGCTGGACGTCAAGAATGGCGCCAACTACGTCACCATCTCGTACACGGCATTCAAGTCCCACGAGAAGAACAACCTTATCGGCTCCAGCGACAGCCGTACCACCGATGACGGCAAGCTGAAGGTCACGATCCACAACTCGCTGTTCGAAAATATTTCTGCCCGTGCCCCGCGCGTGCGCTTCGGCCAGGTGCATCTGTACAACAACTATCATGTGGGCAGCGCCAGCCACAGCGTTTATCCGTTCAGCTACGCCCACGGCGTTGGCAAGAGCTCGAAGATTTTCTCCGAGAAGAACGCCTTCGAAATCTCGGGCATCAGCGGTTGCACCAAGATCGCTGGCGATTACGGTGGAAGCGTTTACCGCGACTCGGGCTCGACGCTCAATGGCACTGCACTGACCTGCACCTGGAGTTCGAGCATCGGCTGGACCCCGCCGTACAGCTACACCCCGCTCAATGCCGACAAAGTGAAAGCTGACGTCACCGCCAAGGCCGGCGCCGGCAAGATCTGATTCAGCGCTGTCATCGTCGTAAAGAAAGCCTTCGGTGACGAAGGCTTTTTTGTCGGTCATTGCACCAGTTGGTTGATCTCGATGATCGGCAGCAGCACCGCCATGACGATCACCAGCACCACCGCGCCCATCACCACGATCATCAACGGCTCAAGCAAGGCGGTCATGCCCATGGCCCGTCGCTCGATATCGCGAGACAGGGTTTGCGCCGCACGCTCCAGCATCGGCGGCAGTGCGCCGGTTTTCTCGCCACTGGCGATCAGGTGAATCAGCACCGGCGGGAAGACGTTTTCCACCCGCAATGCTGTCGCCAGTCCCACGCCCTCACGCACCTTGGCGGTGGCCTCGCTGACACTCAGGCTCAGGCGCTCGTTGGCCAGTGTCTGGCGCGCCGCCTCCAGAGCGCGCAACAACGGCACTCCGGCACCGCCGAGAATGGCCAGGGTCGAGGCAAAGCGGGCGGTGTTCAGGCCCAGTACAAAGCGGCCAATCAACGGCAGTCGCAGCACCCGATGGTGCCAGCTCAGGCGCGCGGCCGGGTTGCGCAGGTACAGGCGCCAGCCCCAGAACGCACTGCTGAGCACCAGTGCGCACAGCCAGCCCCAACTGCGAATGAAATCGCTGGCGGCCAGCATGGCCAGGGTCAGGCCGGGCAGGTCCTGGCGGGCCTGGGAAAAGGCACTGACCACTTGCGGCACCACATAGCTGAGCAGAAAAATCACGATGCCGATCGACACCAGGCCGACCACGCCCGGATAGATGAACGCGGTGAGAATCTTGCTGCGCAGGTTGTTGCGCTCCTCGATGTAGTCGGCCAGGCGCTCCATGACCTGCGCCAGATCGCCGGACTCTTCGCCGGCGGCAATCAGCGCACGGTAAATCTCCGGGAAATCCGCAGGCCGGGCCGCCAGGGATTCGGCCAGGCGCATGCCGCTGCGGACATCGGCACGCACCGCGCTGAGGGTCTGGGCGATGTGCTTGCGTTCGGCCTGTTCCAGCGTGGCGCTCAAGGCGGCTTCGAGCGGAAAGCCAGCTGCGAGCAGGCTCGCCAGTTGACGGGTTGTCCAGGCCAGATCGTTGTCCGACAGCCGCGCACTGAACAGCCCGCCGGCGCTGTTGCGGGCCGCGGTGTTTTCTTTGTGCACCGACAGCGCCGTCAGGCCACGGCTGCGCAAGATGCCGAACGCTGCGCTTTGGCTGTCGGCTTCCAGGTGCCCGGACTCGACCTTGCCGCTGGCGTCGGCGGCTTCAAAACGATAGCGATTCATCAGGCGTCCCGTGTCACGCGAAGGATTTCTTCCGGTGCCGTGGCACCGCTGCGGATCCAGCGCTCGCCGTCCTCACGCAGGCTGAACATGCCGGCTTTCTGCGCCGCCGCCCGCAAAGCCTGTTCGCCGGCGCCTTGATGGATCAGGGTGCGAATATCGTCGTCGATGCAGAACAACTCATGAATACCGGTACGGCCGCTGTAGCCGGTGTGATTGCACTGCGCGCAACCGGTCGGGCGCCAGGTGCCCGGTGCCGTCGGGTCGGGCTGCTTGCAGTGCTCGCACAGGCGCCGCACCAGGCGCTGTGCGAGTACGCCAAGCATCGAAGAGGCCAGCAGAAAGGGCTCGACGCCCATGTCGATCAAGCGGTTGACCGCCGAGACAGCGTCGTTGGTGTGCAGCGTGGCCAGGACCAGGTGGCCGGTGAGCGAGGCCTGCACGGCGATCTGCGCGGTTTCCAGATCGCGGATTTCACCGATCATGATGATGTCCGGGTCTTGGCGCAGAATCGCCCGCAGTGCCAGGGCAAAGGTCATATCGATCTTTGCGTTGACCTGAATCTGGCTGATGCCCGGCAGGTCGTACTCCACCGGATCTTCGACGGTGATGATGTTGCTGATACTCGCGTCCAGCCGCGCCAGCGCCGCATACAGGCTGGTGGTCTTGCCGCTGCCGGTGGGCCCGGTGACCAGCACGATGCCGTGCGGCTGGCGGATCAACTGATCGAGCCTGGCCAGCACCTGCGTGTCCATGCCCAGTGTTTCGAGGTGCAGGCGCCCGGCCTGTTTGTCGAGCAGGCGCATCACCACCCGTTCGCCGTGGCCGGTGGGCACGGTCGAGACCCGAATGTCGATGGGCCGTCCGGCGACGCGCAAGGCAATGCGCCCGTCCTGTGGCAGGCGCTTTTCGGCAATGTCGAGCTGCGCCATGATCTTGATCCGCGACACCAGCGCGCCGTGCAATGCCTTGCGCGGCGAGACTACTTCACGCAGGGTGCCGTCGACGCGATAGCGCACCACCGAATGGGTTTCGAACGGCTCGATGTGCACATCGCTCGCCTGATCACGCGCTGCCTGGGTGAGCAGGGCGTTGATCATGCGGATCACTGGCGCGCCGTCTTGCGTATCGAGCAGGTCGGTGACTTCCGGCATGTCCTGCATCAGCCGGTCCAGATCCACTTCGTTCTCTGCGGCGCCGACCACCGCCGCTGCGCTGCCGGTGTCGGCGTAAGCACTGGCGAGCAGGCCATCGAGTTCGTCATCGCGCACCCGCTCCAGCCGCGCCGGGCCAAACTGGCGGCGCACCTCGCTGATTGACCAGCCCGGCGTCGACGGGCACACGATCAGCACCGGGCCTTGCGAGTCTTCGCGCAATAAAATGCGCTGAGCCTTGGCCCAGGCATAGGGCAGGGCGCTCATCGCGGTGCGCCCGTTCGTACCGCCGGCACCCCTTGGGCGGCGTTGGGTAGTTGCGGCGCCTGCATGTCGGGCATTGCCCAGCTGCGCTCCGGTTGCAAGCCGCCCTGGGCCCGGCGCATGAAGTCGTAGCGGTTAAGGGTAATGCTGCGTCCTGCGGCGCTGTCGCGAATGATGTACGGGCGCAGGAACACCATCAGGTTGGTTTTGCTGGTCGAGCGGCGCTCATTGCGAAACAGCGCGCCGATGCCAGGCAGGTTGCCCAGCAAGGGCACCGCCTCGTTGCTCTGGCTGTAGCCGTCCTGAAGCAAGCCGCCAAGCACCATGATCTGGCCATCGTCGAGGAGGATGCTGGTGTCGATCGCGCGCTTGTTGGTGACAATGCCCGCCGAGGTGGACGCGGCAGAGGCGCGCTCGTCGATGCTGCTGACTTCCTGATAGATGTCGAGCTTGACCGTACCGCCCTCGGAAATCTGCGGGCGGACGTTGAGCTTCAAACCGACCTCTTCTCGGGTCACGGTCTGGAACGGGTTGTTGCTGGTGCCACCGCCACCGGTCACGTAGCTGCCGTTGACGAACGGGATGGTCTGGCCGACGAAAATGCTCGCCGCTTCGTTGTCGAGGGTCAGCAGGTTTGGCGTCGACAAGACGTTGCTGCCGCCCTTGCTCTTCAAGGCCCGCGCCAGCACTTTGAGGTCGAGAATCCTGCCGATGCCGGGGATATCGACCGTGCCGTTGACATAGCCCAGGTTAAGCCCTTGTGGCAGCACGTCGACACTGGTCTGGCCATTGAGGTTGAGCCCCGAGCCGCCCAGGTTGGCGCCGCCGATCACCCCGTTACCGCTGAGGTTGCCGGTCTGCCATTGCACGCCGAACTCGTTGGCATCGTCCTCGCCGACTTCGACGATCAGGCTTTCGATCACCACTTGCGCGCGGCGCTGGTCGAGCAGGTCGATGACCTCGCGCAGGTTGCGGTACACCGGTTCCGGTGCAGCAATCAACAGCGTGTTGGTGGTGGCGTCGGCCTGAATGGTCACGCCGCCGGCGCTGAAGGCCACGTTCTGGTCGGTTTGCTGCGCGCTGCCCTGGCTGTATGAGGCGCCAGCGGCCTGGCCGCTGATGCCGCTGCTGCTTGAGCTGCCGGTCGAGGATTGCGTGCTGCTGCCGGATGAGCTTTGGCTTTGTCCGTTCTGGCTGTTGCTGCCCATCGCGCCCAGCAGCGCCCGCGAATTGTCAGTGGCGCCGCTGTCGCTCTCGCCGGTGAGCAACCCGCGCAGGGCCTGCGCCAGTTTGCCGGCCTGGGCGTTGCGCAGGTAGACCACATGCAGGTTGCTTGGATTGCTCTGGGCGTTGTCGAGTTTGTAGATCAGGTTGCGCGCCAGATGGGTGCGCTCCGGGCTGCCGGAACGCAGGATGATGGTGTTGGAGCGCGCGTCGCCGATCACGGCGATTTTCTGCGTCGGATCGGCGCCTGGCACGTCGAGCAACTCTGCGACCAGCGGTGCGATATCGACGGCGATGCCGTTCTGGATCTGCACCACATCGGTGTCGATGGCGTTCGGGGTGTCGATGTCGTCGATCAACTGCGCCACACGGGTCAGGTTCTCGGCGTAATCGGTCACCACCACCGTGTTGTTGCCTGGGTAAGCATTGATCGGATTGTTCGGCGACACCATCGGGCGCAGCACCGGGATCAGGTTCACCGCGTTCTCGTAGCGCAGGCGAAACGTGCGGGTAATCATGCCGTCGCCTGCCGGTTTGTCGGCGCTGTAGATCGGCCCGCCGAGCAGCTTGGCGTCCGCTTCCGGCACCACCTGCGCGACACCGCCGACATCCACCACGCTGAAACCCTGCATGCGCAGCGCCGCCAGAAGCATGGTGTAAGCCTGGCTGGCCGGCACCTGGCCTTCGGAGACCAGCGTCAGGGTGCCCTTGACGCGCGGGTCGACCATGAACTGCTGGCCGGTTGCGCGGGACATCGCCCGCACCACGGCTTGAATATCGGCCTCGACGAAGTTCAGGGTCACCGGTTGATCGCCCAGCGGGTTGCGCGGCAAGGTCGTGCTGCGTGTCGCTGCGGCGCTGCGCCCGCGCTCCGTGATGTTATGCAACTGCCTTGGTGCAGGTTTGGCCTGTGCCTGCGCACGTTCACGATCAAGCACCGCATCGCCGCTGTGCTGAGTGTTGGTCAACGGCCGACCCAGCTCGCTGTCGACCAGCAAGGGCGGTGGGTTGGGCGGGGTGTGATTACTGCACGCGCTCAATGCCAGCAACAGCATCGGCAGTATCATGCGTCCTGCATTGGATCCTGACCCCTTCATTAAGCTTCCTTAGCGACCTGCGCCTGATCCATGCGAACGGTGCCAGACAGCGTGCCGGCGGTGTTATCGGTGGTGTTGTCGGGAGTGTCCCGGGTGCTGCGCTGCAAGCGTGCTTCGATCACGTGCAAAGAAAATTGCTGCTGGCCACGCAGCAGCCAGTCCAGCGCCGCGTCGGCCGGGGCGTCGTCGAAGGTCAGCTGCCAGGCGCCGCTTTGCAGGGCGCTCAACTGGTAGCGTCCGGCCAGGCCGTTGGCGTCCAGTGTCTGCTTGAGTACCTGCTCAAGATCAAGCCCCTGCGCCGGCACGTTTACATCCCGCAGCAAAACGTCCAGCGCCTCGCTCTGGGCTTGCAGCCTGGGTGTTTCGAGTCGCCAGTAATCGAGCTTTTTCAGCGGTGGCTGAATCAATAGTCCCCACAACAACAGCCCCAGTAGCAGCAGCGCACCTGCGGCCACCGTGCGCTGCTCCCTGAGGGAAAGGTCGCTCCAGGCCTGCTGCATGCGGGTAAGCCCTGCACGCCAGCGGGTCCGGTATGAGGCCAGCAGCGGGTTACTCATCGTCGTTCTCCGTGCGGCTATCACTGTCGTCTGCTGTCGGTATGGCGGCCGCGCTCAGCGTCCAGACACTGCCGTTGCGCGTCGCACTCAGGCCGGCCTGACCCAGTGCCGCCAACAAGGCATCGTCAACGGCGACCTGCGCAGTTTCCGGCACCAGTTCCAGGTGTAATTGCCCATCGGTGAACGTCAGTTGCCGGACACTGCCGGCCATGGACGGCAGGTTATGCCCGGCCTGCTGCAGCAGATGGCTGAACCCTTGAGCAGGCATGTCCGGCGTGCCGCTTTGCCGCGCGGCCAGTTGCTGGCGGGTTTGCTGCAAGGGGTTGAGGATGACCGGCAACTGCGGGAATGCCTGCTTGACCCGCTGGCTCATCTGCGCCTTGATCTGCTGGCCCTGCGCGGCCTCGCGGGCGGCGTACAGATTCAGGCCCGTCACCCACACGCCGATCGCCAGCGCACAACAGCCCAGCGCCTTGCCCCAGCCCTGGCGGCGGCCCTCGGTCCGGCTGACGGTGCCGTGCAGCCCCCACGCCGGCGTGCGTCCCGTCCAGTGTTGATTCACGGCCTGAGGATCAGGTACGCCATCTGCGGTGCGTTCACCGACCCAGTGCAGCGCGCGGCCACTGGCTTGTAACTGCTTCAGGTGATCGTCCACCATCGGCTCCACCGCACCCTGGTCAAGGCTTGCACGCAACACCAGGTGCTGATCGTCCAGGCAAGCGCTGAGATGACCCTCAGGCGGCAACGCCAACCGGTAGGGCGCAGGAAAAAGGCCGCCCGGTTTCAGTCGGCTCTGGGCCAGCACCAGGTTCAGGCGCTGCAGTTCTGCCTTCGGCAACCAGCTGATCTGCACCTGGCCGTCGGGACTTCGGCGGCTATGGGCGATATGCATGTGCTGGCTGGCGCCCAGCGTCAGTGACTGCACGGCGCAGTCCACCGCAGCGCTGACCCGCGCCGGTGTCAGCGGCGGCAGCGCAAGGCTGGTCAGCACACTGTCGGCAGGGTGCAAGAAGTACTCGACCACCGTGTGCCTGGCGTCCAGCCCCAGTTGCACCAGGGTGCTGTTGCCGGACTCCAGCACGCGCAAGGTGGCATCGAGCCGCGCAAACTCAAGCGCGCTGTCGGGCGTCAGATCACGTAAAGGCGCCAAGGCAATGCGCAAGCGGCTCATGCGCCTTGCCTCGACCAGATCACCCTGGGCATGGCGTTCTGAACACGATGCAGCAAAGCCACCAGAGAGGTACGGCGTCGGTCCTGACGTGCCTGGCCATGAAACAGAAACCACTCACTGGAAATGCCGACGTTGAGGCCATCGACAGTCACGTGAGGCATTTGCAGGCGGTTGACGAAGTCGCCGCGGTTGATGAACCACTGGCCGCGGTCGCGCTCATGTACCAGCGCCGTTGCCTGTGCGAGCGAAAGCCCCGGTACCACGGCCGCCAGCACCTCGGCACTGGCGGTATTGCCGTTGACCCAGGTATTGGCCGGAATGATGCTGACGTACCGGCCCAGGCGGGCGAGCAACACCTCATCGATGCCTGAAATGCCCCGCAGATCGTTCAGGTGGCTAAGCATGGGCTGGCTTGCCGGCAAGGGCTGACGCGCGTCATCCGGAAAATACGCATAAGAAGCGATCATCCGCGCACTGATGCGCGCGGCCAGGCCGGCGTCGATGCCGATCATTTCGCACAGCCGCTCGAAACTGCGTAACTGCCCGCGATCAACCCGCTCGTTGCTCAACACGTTACGCAGGTTGAATTTGCCTTGCTGGTCTTCCAGGTGTCCTTCAAACAGGTGCCCTTCAAAACCACCGTTGAGCCGAGGAGGGTGGATGGGCTGATTCCACGGTTGGTCGAGGCGAGTCAATGCGTCGCGCTGGCTGGAAACCCACAGCAGCCGGCGGCCCGCTTCCAGTCCGCCCAGAAGTGCCTGATTGCCTTGTGCCCTGGATTGCTCGGCCTCAAGCGCGCGCGTGAACACGCCTTGCCGGGCGAGCATGCTGGTGGCGATCACCGCCACCACGGTGACGATCAGCAAGGCACTGATAATCGCCATGCCGCGCTGATCGGTCATGGACGGCCAATGATGTTTCATGGCGGCGCCTAGAGTTGCCAGGAACCGATATCGGCGTTCGCGCCCTCACCGTCGGGCTGCCCGTCTGCACCGAGGGAGAAGATATCGACTTCACCATTGGCGCCTGGGTTGAGGTATTGATAAGGACGACCCCAAGGGTCATTTGGCAGGCGTTCCAGATAAGAGCGCCAATGAGTGTTCTTTGCGCCCGAGGGCCGTTCGACCAGCACCTTGAGGCCTTGATTCATGCTCGGGTAAGTACCGTTATCGAGGCGGTAGAGTTTCAGGGCCTGCATCAGGCCTGCAACATCCTGTTTGGCGGCTGTGGCCCGGGCCTGATCAGGGCGATCAAGCACTTTGGGCACCACGACGGCGGCGAGGATGCCAAGGATGACAACCACCACCATGATCTCGATCAGAGTAAAGCCACGCTGGCGGCGACGGACGCCAGACAAAGAGGTGACGCGCGCGAAATCCATTTCAATCTTCCCTGATTTCTTACAATTCGGCACGCAGTGTAACAAAACTAATGTTGTTGGCTAATTCAAAATAGAGGGTCTTAAAAGTGCCTCTTTCACTGCTATTCTGCGCCTCGGTTTTTGCAACTAAGAGTTACCCATGGAGCGGTTGCGCAAGGAGCGAGGCTTTACGCTTATCGAAGTTCTGGTCGCCTTGGCGATCATCGCTGTAGCGATGGCGGCGGCCGTGCGCGTGGCCGGTTTGATGACCCAGAGCAACGCGCTGCTGCGTGACCGCTCGATTGCCCTGCTGGCCGCCCAGAGTCGAATTGCCGAGCTGCGCCTGGAAAACAGGCTGCCGGAAGGATTCAGGACTTTGCAGTGCAATCAGGGGCGCTTGCACCTGCGTTGCGAGCAGAACATTGAGGCCAGCGCCGACGGCCAGTTGCTGCACGTCAGCGTGCGGGTGCTGGACAACGACCGCGAGTCGCCGCCCCTGGCCCGCCTTGAAACGCTGCTCAATCAGCCGTTGGAGATGCCACGATGAACCGCCTCAGGGGCGGATCAGCCGAGGCAGTTCAGGCGCCTGCGGTAACGTGCTGATGTTGAAACGGGACCGCTCCGTGCCGCGTTCGATGACCACGGTATCGGCTTCGATGGCCACCAGGCGCACGCCCTGGCTCAAACGCTCGCCGACCAGAAAGCTGCGCGGCGGGCCGTCATTGAGCGAAAGGATCGCCACCGAGCCGCGCAGGCCGGCCATGACCCCGGAGACTTTGATATCCACCGCCACCGGCTGGCTCGAAAACCACTGCAACGCCGGGTTATCGGAACGAGCGGCCGCCGCTGTATGTTCCGTCGCGGGCGTGCGCGACTGTGCCGGGGTCAGAAATACCGAAGACCAGACCAGCACGCCCGCCAGCGCAGCCAGCAGTGCGGCCCACTGCACCACGTGGGCGGCAGATAAACGAAAGGCGAATGCCACAGGTAAACCTCCTTGTTTTCCGGCCTGGCAGTTTGCAGAACCCGGGCCGGTTGTTAATCCTGGCCGAATGTTAGCCAGCGTCGCAACCCTTGTAAAAACGAAGGACCGTTAAAGCATGGACAAGGACAGACAACGGGGCTTTACGCTGATCGAATTGATGGTCGTGCTGGTGATCGTCGGCATTCTCAGCGCCGCAATCAGCCTGAGCATCAAACCCGCTCCTGAAAAGCGCCTGCGCCAGGATGCACAACGGCTTGCCCAGTTGCTGCAAATGGCCCAGGCCGAGGCGCGTGCCGATGGCCGGCCGATCACCTGGCTGGCCGACAACCAGGGGTTTCACTTCAGCCGTCTGGATGAATCAGGCACCGGCATTGACCGTTTCACCGCCGACTCGCAACTGCACCCGCGCAGTTGGGATTCACCGGCGGTGAAGGTACGCACACAGCCTGCGCAGCGGTTGGTGCTCAACGCCGAATGGATCACCTCGCCCTGGCAGATCATGCTCGCAAGCGGTCAGAACCGGCTCAGCATCCAGCGTACGGCCACCGGACACATACAGGTGGTCAACCAGCCATGAATACCCGGCAAACCGGCTTTACCCTGCTGGAGGTCATGATTGCGATCATGTTGATGGCGATCGTCAGCCTGATTGCCTGGCGCGGCCTGGACAGCGTCACCCGGGCCGACAGCCATTTGCAGGACAGCATGGAACAAACCGAAGCCATCCTGCGCACGTTCAATCAGCTGGAGCGCGACCTGTCGTCTCAAGCCAGCAGTGCGTTGCGCGAACCCAACCTCAGCGATCAGCCCGACGAACCTGGTTCCGCGCCGGCGGCGATCAGTGTGCGCAGCACGGACAATCAGGTGTTCGAGCTGGACGTGATCCGCCATGCCGCCGCACCGGAGACCGGCCTGCTGCGGGTGCGTTGGTGGCTCAAGGGACAAACCCTGTACCGCGCCGCCGCAGCGCCGCGCAATCGCTACCCGTTGCCCGCACCACAAAAGGGTGTGGCGGTGCTTTCGCCTGTCAACGATCTGCAAATACGGGTCTGGGACCCGGACAAGGGCTGGCGCCAGCTCAGTGGCAATCGACAAAAAGACCCGGCAGGGCTGGAGATTCGAATAACGCGCATGACGGGGCAGGGCGAGGAGCATTACCGGCAGGTGCTGGGGCCGTTCAGGTAAGGCTGAGTGCAGATACATTTTGTACAAACGCTGACACTTGGTATTCATTGATTCGCCTGCACACCTTGTAAATACCGCACGATCATCGCCCGCGTATTTCAAGGAAGAACCCCATGTCTCTCGCCATCGTCCACAGCCGCGCTCAGGTGGGCGTACAAGCGCCCGCTGTTACGGTCGAGGCTCATCTGGCCAACGGCCTGCCGGCCCTGACGTTGGTGGGCCTGCCCGAAGGCGCGGTCAGGGAGAGCAAGGACCGGGTGCGTAGCGCGATTATCAACTCGGGTTTCAAATTTCCCGACCGGCGCATCACGCTGAATCTGGCCCCGGCCGATCTGCCCAAGGACGGCGGGCGGTTCGATCTGGCCATTGCGCTGGGCCTGCTCGGTGCCAACGGGCAGATTCCGCTGGCCGCCTTGCAAGACATCGAATGCCTGGGCGAGCTCGCGCTGTCTGGCGCGTTGCGGCCGGTGCAGGGCGTGTTGCCGGCGGCACTGGCGGCCCGCGAGGCGCAGCGTACGCTGATCGTGCCGGCAGCGAATGCCGAGGAAGCCTGTCTGGCGGCCGGTTTGACGGTGATCGCCGCTCACCATTTGCGCGAGCTGGTTGCGCACTTCAATGGCCAGACGCCGATGACGCCCTATCGCGCCAATGGCTTGCTGGCTCAGGTCCAGCCCTATCCCGACCTGAGCGAAGTGCAAGGCCAGCTCGCCGCCAAGCGGGCGCTGATCATTGCGGCGGCGGGGGCACATAATCTGCTTTTCAGTGGCCCGCCAGGCACCGGCAAGACGTTGCTCGCCAGCCGCCTGCCCGGCCTGTTGCCACCGCTGGATGAGCATGAAGCCCTGGAAGTGGCGGCGATTCAGTCGGTGGCCAGCCAGGTACCGCTGATGCATTGGCCGCAACGACCGTTTCGCCAGCCACACCATTCTGCTTCGGGACCGGCATTGGTGGGCGGTGGCAGCCGCCCGCAACCGGGCGAAATCACCTTGGCCCACCACGGTGTTTTGTTTCTGGATGAGTTACCGGAGTTCGACCGGCGCGTGCTGGAGGTGCTACGTGAACCCATGGAATCCGGACATATCGTGATTGCCCGTGCGCGCGACCGCGTACGTTTCCCGGCACGCTTTCAACTGGTGGCCGCCATGAACCCGTGCCCATGCGGCTATCTGGGCGAGCCCAGCGGACGCTGCCGTTGTTCCACCGACCAGATCCAGCGCTACCGCAACAAACTGTCCGGCCCGTTGCTGGACCGCATCGACCTGCATCTGACCGTGGCCCGCGAAGCCACCTCGCTCATGCCTTGCGCCACGACTGGAGAAACCACCGCCAGTGCCGCCGCCAAAGTGGCCGAAGCCCGCGAGCGCCAGCAACGGCGCCAGGGTTGCGCCAACGCCATACTCGACCTGCCGGGCCTGCGCGCCCACTGCCAGTTATCCACAGCCGACGAGCAATGGCTGGAAACGGCCTGCGAACGCCTGACCCTGTCGCTGCGCGCGGCCCACCGATTATTGAAAGTGGCGCGTACGCTGGCCGATCTGGAAGGCAAGGACGCGATCGAACGCAGTCATATCGCAGAGGCATTGCAGTACCGGCCGGCGAGTCAGTGATCGACCATCAGAAGTCCTCCGGGCGATTGCGCACAAGCCGCACTCGCCTGTCGCTATTGGCCTGCAGTTCATCGGTTGCAAACCTTGGGTCGTCCTGCAGGGCCTGGAATACCCGATCAGAAACGCCGACGGTGAACAACGTGAGCATAAAGTCACGCAAAGAGACGCCATCGGCCTTGCCGGCCTCGATGTGGCGCACCGTACGCAGGGATATGCCCGCCCTCTGGGCCAGATCGACTTGCCTCAAGGCCATGCGCAGGCGCGCCTGCTTGACCAGCAGGCCGACTCTGTAAAGCATGGTCGAGCTCTGGACTGGAAAGTAGTCCTTCATAAGCGATCACCCTGGAATACCTTATGCGGTTTAAGGCAGCATACAGTGATACTTTATGACGAGATACCTTGGCGCTCAGACAAGAAAAAGCCCCGCCAGCGCAAGCGCGGGCGGGGCTTTTTGACCCTCAGCCGTTTAGCCGCGAGGCTTGCGGTTGGTGATCAGGGTACCCACGCCGCTGTCGGTGAAGATTTCCAGCAGCACCGCGTTCGGTACGCGGCCGTCGATGATGTGCGAGCTGTGCACGCCACCCTGCACCGCTTCCAGTGCGCAACGGATCTTCGGCAGCATGCCGCCGTAGATGGTGCCGTCGGCGATCAGGCCGTCGACCTGCTCGGTGGTCAGGCCGGTCAGCACGTGACCCTGCTTGTCCATCAGGCCTGCGATGTTGGTCAGCAGCATCAGCTTCTCGGCCTTGAGGGCCTCGGCGACCTTGCCGGCGACCAGGTCAGCGTTGATGTTGTACGACTCGCCGTCAGGGCCGACACCGATGGGCGCGATCACCGGAATGAAGTCGCCCTTGACCAGCATGTTCAGCAGGTCGGTATTGACCCCGACCACTTCGCCGACGTGACCGATGTCGATGATCTCGGGCTTGGTCATTTCCGGGGTCTGGCGGGTGACGGTGAGCTTTTTCGCACGAATCAGCTCGGCGTCCTTGCCGGTCAGGCCGATGGCGCTGCCGCCATGGCGGTTGATCAGGTTGACGATGTCTTTGTTGACCTGGCCGCCGAGGACCATTTCGACCACGTCCATGGTCTGCGCGTCGGTGACGCGCATGCCATCGATGAAGTGGCTTTCGATGGACAGGCGCTTGAGCAGATCACCGATCTGCGGGCCGCCGCCGTGAACCACCACCGGGTTGATGCCGACCGCTTTCATCAGCACGATGTCGCGGGCGAAGCCGGTTTTCAGCTCTTCGCTCTCCATGGCGTTGCCGCCGTACTTGATGACCAGCGTCTTGCCGACGAAGCGGCGGATATAAGGCAGTGCTTCGGACAATACCTTGGCGACGTTGGTGGCGGCATCACGATCGAGGGTCATTCGGGGCTCCAGTCAAAGATCAAAACAATCAGAACGGCAGTTCGAGGTCCGGCGCAACTTTCTTGAGCTCGGTATGGAAGACGCTCTGGATGCGCTGCAATTCAGCTTCGGTTTCAGCTTCGAAACGCAGCACCAGCACAGGGGTCGTGTTGGAGGCACGCACCAGGCCCCAGCCCTGCGGATAATCAACCCGCACGCCATCGATACTGGTCAGCTTCGCATCGCCCCATTGAGCGTCCTTTTCCAGGGCCTCAATGATGCTGAACTTGGTGACATCGGTCACCTTGATATTGATTTCCGGCGTCGAAATATCTTCAGGGAAGGAGGCAAACAGCGTTTCGGCGTTTTCGGTCTTCTGGCTGAGGATTTCCAGCAGGCGGGCGGCGCTGTAGATGCCGTCGTCGAAACCGAACCAGCGCTCCTTGAAGAAGATGTGCCCGCTCATTTCGCCGGCCAGCAGGGCGCCGCTCTTTTTCATCTGTTTCTTGATCAGCGAGTGACCGGTCTTCCACATCACCGGGCGGCCGCCATGTTCGCTGATCAGCGGGGTCAGGCGACGGGTGCATTTGACGTCGAAAATGATGTCGGCGCCCGGATTGCGTTCCAGCACGTCCAGGGCAAACAGCATCAGCAGGCGGTCGGGATAGACCACGTTGCCTTCGTTGGTCACCACGCCCACGCGGTCACCGTCACCGTCGAAAGCCAGGCCCAGGTCGGCACCGGTTTCCTTGACCTTGGCGATCAGGTCCTGAAGGTTTTCCAGCTTGCCCGGATCCGGGTGGTGATTGGGGAAGTTGCCGTCGACTTCGGCGAACAGCGAAATCACTTCGCAGCCCAGCGCTTCGATCAGTTGCGGAGCGATCACGCCAGCCGCGCCGTTGCCGCAGTCGACCACGACCTTGAGCTTGCGGGCCAGGGCGATGTCGTTCTTGATGTAATTGAAGTAGCTGTCGAGGATCTCGACCTTGGTAACGCTGCCCGGCTGGGTCGGCAGGTCATTGCTGCGGATGCGTTGCAGCAGGACCTGAATCTGCTCGTTGGCGAGGGTGTCGCCGGCGATCACGATCTTGAAGCCGTTGTAGTCCTTGGGGTTGTGGCTACCGGTCAGCATCACGCCGGTCTTGCCGGCCAGTACGTTGGCGGCGTAGTACAGCGCAGGCGTTGGCACCAGGCCGACATCGCTGACGTGGCAGCCGCTGTCGACCAGGCCCTGGATCAGTTGCTGCGACAGCTCGGGGCCGGACAGGCGACCGTCACGGCCGACGCTGACGTTGGGTTCGTTCTCGGACAGGCTCTGGGCGCCGATGGCGCGGCCGATCCAGTAGGCGGTTTCAGCGTGAAGGGTATCGCCGACCACGCCGCGAATGTCATAGGCGCGGAAAATGGTGTCGGGTAGCTGGGGTGCCACGGATGCTGGGCTGTTCATGGGGATGGAGAGCTCCGATCTCAGGAAATTCTGGTTGTCGTCGAGAATGTCGATATCGAGAATATCGGTATCCTGGAACAGCGGATCGCGCAGCTCAACGTCGGGGACGGTGGGTGGCGATACTGCAACGCTGTCTTCAGTGATGCCGGGTGCGGGGTGATTCCTGTCGCTGCTTGCCGTGCCGGAAGCGCCAGCGTGAGGGCCGCGCAGCGAAAAACGGGCCAGGGCCTGGGCCAGACCTTCGAGGGCCGGAAGGCTCAAACCGAAGGCTTTGACGGTTTTTCCGCCCGAGAGTTCTTGCAGCAACTGATCGAGCTGGTGTGCATCGGCACTGATTCGCCGCTGCAAGGCACGTTCATTCAGGTAAAGGCCAAGGACAATGCCGCCCAGCGCAAGCAGCGCGGCCAGCCCCAGCAGCAACCAGGGCGGTGAGCTTTGCAAGGCGGCGCCCGGTGTAAACGTCAGCTGCCAGCCAGGGTAGCCGATGCTGAACTTCACCGCCTGCGCGCCGCTGTCATTGCCACGTTGCACAAAGACCTGTTCGGGGCCGTTGCCGAACTGCTGGCTGAGCACCACCCGGCCGGTATCGTCGGGTATGGCCGGCATGGCGTTGAGCAGGCGCTGCACATCGAAGGCCAGCAACAGCGTGCCGCTGGCGGGCTGGCTGGCATCGCTGCGCAGGGCGGCGGCGCTATAGATCACCCAGCGTTCGCCGACCTTGCGCGCTTCAGGCGCCGGTGCCTGGCCCTGAACCGCTTTGTTAAGCATGTCCAGCGTGGAAAAGCTGACCGGCACAGGGCCCTGGCTATCCGTGTCGGCCAGGCCTTTGGGGCTGATCCGCGCACCGATGACGCCGTCCCAATAGCGAAGCGACTCCTGGGCGGTCTTGAGCGCTTGCGCGTCGCCACCTTGCACAAGCTGGACAAGGGCCGGGTTGCTGGCCGCTACGCGGGTATCGGCGTCGATCTGGCGCAGTGCCAGATTGACGGCGGCGGCCTGGCTGTTACCCCAGGCTTGTACCTGTTGTTGGTACTGCTGCGGGTTGCCGAACAGGCCGATGCCGACCAGCAGGACGGCAGCGGCAAGGCCGATCAGCGCCGGGATCAGGCCGGGCAGCAGGACGTGCAGGCCTGCCGGGGCAGTCTGCGGGCTATCTGCTGCTGAAAGTTTCGCTGTGCTGATCACCCGACTGCTCTCCGTTCATCCGTCCTGAAGCCGGGCATTGCTGCCGGTAATGATCAATGACTGCCCGAGTGACCAAACCCGCCAGCGCCGCGTTCGGTCTGCTGGAATTCGTCGACCAGCTCGAAATGCGCCTGCACCACCGGCACCAGCACCAGTTGGGCGATGCGCTCGCCGATGGCGATGGTGAACGGCGTCTGGCCGCGGTTCCAGCACGAGACCATTAGTTCGCCCTGGTAATCGGAGTCGATCAGGCCGACCAGGTTACCCAGCACGATGCCGTGTTTGTGGCCCAGGCCCGAGCGCGGCAGGATCATGGCCGCAAGGCCCGGGTCCTGGATGTAGATCGACAGGCCGGTAGGAATCAACAGGGTCTGGCCCGGTTCAAGGACCGTGTCCTGCTGCAGCATGGCGCGCAGGTCGAGACCTGCCGAGCCGCCGGTGGCGTAAGCCGGGAGAGGGAAGTCGCTGCCAATGCGAGGGTCGAGGATCTTGGCTTGTAGAGCGTGCATTCGTAGTCAGACCTGATTCATGCGTTCTGCGATAAAGGTGATCAGCTGGCGGGCAATCTTGCCCTTGCTGGTCTGGGCAAAGAGCGTTGCGTGCAACGCCCGGTCGATCACGCTGCAGGCATTTTCCTCGCTGTTGAAGCCGATGCTGGGGTTGGCCACATCGTTGGCGACGATCAGGTCGAGGTTCTTGCCCTTGAGCTTGCGTGCAGCATAGTCGAGTAAGTGTTCGGTCTCGGCGGCAAAACCGACACTGAAGGGGCGATCGGGACGTGTGGCAATCGTGGCCAGGATGTCCGGGTTGCGGACCATCTGCAGCAGCAAGCCGTCGCCGTTCGTAGGATCTTTCTTAAGTTTTTGCGGGGCGATGACTTCAGGGCGGTAGTCAGCCACCGCCGCCGAGGCGATAAAGAGGTCGCAGGGAATCGCCGCCTCACACGCCGCGAGCATGTCGCGGGCGCTGACCACATCGATGCGGGTCACCCGGTCCGGGGTCGCCAGACTCACCGGGCCGGTAATCAGCGTGACCCGCGCACCCGCCTCTACCGCCGCTTCGGCGAGGGCAAAACCCATCTTGCCGGAGCTGTGGTTGGTGATATAGCGCACCGGGTCGATGTTTTCCTGGGTCGGGCCGGCGGTGATGACCACGTGCTTGCCGGTCAGGCTCAGGCGCTGGAAACACTCGGCCGCGCACAGGGCCAGGTCGCCGGGTTCGAGCATGCGTCCGAAGCCCACATCGCCACAGGCCTGAACGCCGGACGCCGGGCCAAAGACTTTCCAGCCGCGATCTTCGAGCTGGCGAGTGTTGGCCTGCACCGTGTCGTCGCGCCACATGGCCTGGTTCATGGCCGGGGCAATGGCCACGGTGGCGTCGGTGGCCAGCACGATGGTGGTCAGCAGGTCATTGGCAATGCCCTGTGCCAGGCGGGCAATCAGGTCGGCGGTGGCTGGCGCGATGAGGATCAGGTCGGCCCATTTGGCCAGTTCGATATGCCCCATGGCCGCTTCTGCCGCCGGGTCCAGAAGGTCCAGGTGTACCGGGTGTCCCGAGAGCGCCTGCATGGTCAGGGGCGTGATGAACTCCGCTCCGCCACGGGTCATGACAACACGCACTTCGGCGCCCTGGTCGCGCAAGCGGCGAACCAGTTCGGCGCTCTTGTAGGCCGCGATGCCGCCGCCGACGCCCAGAACGATGCGTTTTCGATACAGCCGCTGCATAGGCTTGCCTTGTCTTGGTCAATGGCGCGATGGCGATGACGCCTCCCCAGGCCGGGTCGCCGCGCAAAAAAGATGGGCTAAGATAGCACAGCGTCTGCACTGGAACAGCGACGTCCATTGCCGTACACGCACAACACAAGGAGGTGTTATGAGTATTCGTGACTGGCCCGCAGCGGAACGTCCGCGCGAGCGATTGTTGGCATTGGGGGCGACCAGCCTTTCCGATGCCGAGCTTCTGGCGATTTTTCTGCGCACCGGCGTGGCCGGGCACAGCGCAGTCGATCTGGCCCGGCACTTGTTGAATCAGTTCGGCAACCTGCGCGCGCTGCTCGAATCGGATCTGCCGGCGTTCAGCGCGCACCTGGGGCTGGGACCGGCCAAGTTCGCCCAGTTGCAGGCGGTGCTGGAGATGGCGCGCCGGCACATGGCCGAAAGCTTGCGCCGCGACTCGGCGCTGGAAAACCCCGAGCAGGTGCGCAGTTACCTCAAGTCCCTGCTGCGCCACGAGCCGCATGAGGTGTTCGGCTGTTTGTTTCTGGACAGCAAGCATCGGGTGCTGGCGTTCGAGGTGCTGTTTCATGGCTCGATCAATGCGGCCTATGTTCACCCGCGCCAAGTGGTCAAGCGCGCTCTGGCGCACAACGCCGCCAGCCTGATTCTGTGCCACAACCACCCTTCAGGCATCAGCGAGCCCAGCCGCGCCGACATCGAGCTGACCAAGCGGCTGATGGAGACGCTGGCGCTGATCGATGTCGAGGTGCTCGATCACGTAATCATCGGCGATGGCGAGCCGCTGTCACTGGTGGAGCGTGGCCTGATGTAGCGGCAGAACCACCTCGACCACCAGCCCGCCACCGTCGCGATTACTGATCGTCAGGCGCCCGCCGTGCAGCACGGCGACGCGCCGGGCGATGCTCAGGCCCAGGCCATAACCGCCGCAGTTGGGGTTGCGCGAGGCTTCGCCGCGCACGAATGGGTCGGTGATGGTCGGCAACAGATTTTCGGCAATGCCGGGACCTCGATCGAGAAGGCGGATATGCACCTGCTGCGCATCGCGGCGCAGCTCCAGGGTGATGTGCCGGGCGTAACGCAGTGCATTGCCCAGCAGATTCTGCAGGCAGCGCTGCAAGAGCAGTTCGTTGGCCGGCAGCACGCCGCCAACGCCAGTGACCGGCAAAGGCTCTTCGGCGCTGGCATGTTCATCGCGCAGGCGCGCCAGCAAGCGGTCGATGTCCACCGGTTGTACGGCGTGCTTCTCGGCACTCTGCAAGTAATCGAGCACTTGCGCGATCATGCGCTCCATTTCGCCGATGTTATGCCGCAGGCGCTCATGGGTACGCGGCTCGGTGACCCGTTCGGCCAACAGCCGCATGCGTGTCAGCGGGGTGCGCAGGTCGTGGGACACCGCTGCCAGAAAGTACGCCTGATCATCGAGCATCGCCTTCAGGCGCTGCTGCATGGTGTTGAAGGCCTGGGCGGCCTGGCGCACTTCTTCAGAGCCTTCGATGGCCAGCGGCGGTTGTTCAAGGTTGTCGCCCAAGGCCCGCGCTGCCTCGCCGAGGCGCTTGAGCGGGCGCAGGCACAGGCGCACTGCGACCAGGCAAATGCCCAGTACCGCCAGAATGCGCAGGGCATAGACGCGCAGCAGGTAATCGGCGATCAGCACCCAGGCCGATTCGCCGCTCCAGCCTTGCAGTTCCTGGCCTTGCACGTCCAGCCAGGCATCGCGGTCCAGTTGCACGGCAAAATGCAGGTGTGCCTGAGCGGTGCGCAAGCCGAACAGGCTGTGCCAGACAATGGGCTGGCCGGCAGGGTCGGTGAGCTGCACGCTCAGTAACCGTACCGGGTACGCCTTGCCGGTTTCATAGCGCAGCGCCTGATCGAGCAGCAGCTCGATGCGACGTCGACCGCGAACCGGTTCCTCACCGGGTGTGGCGTCGGGCATCTGCGTCAGGCAGCGCAATGTGTAATGGGTGCGCAGGTTCAGGCTGGACGGCTCGCGACAGTCGACCTGCTCAACAATGACCGCCGTATCGCGCGCCATCAGGCGCACCGGCGCTTCCAGCACCTGGGCAAAGCGCACGTCGAACCAGATGCTGCTGGACGCCAGCTGGATGCCCAATACACCGAACACCATGATCACCAGCAACTGGGCAAACAGGGTCTTGGGCCAGAGCCTGCGCATCAGCGAGCGCACCTCAGAGCGCCGGGCCGCGCGCGCTGATACTCAGCAGATAGCCTTCGTTGCGAATGGTGACGATCTGCACGGTGCCGCCCGCGGTGTCCTTGAAGTGCTGGCGCAGGCGACTGATGCACATGTCGACCGAGCGATCGTCGTGCTGGTAGTCGCGGCCAAAAGCGCTGCGGGTCAGTTGCTCGCGAGACAACACCTGCTCATGGGCGGCCAGCAGTTCGCTCAAGACCCGGTAGTCCGAGCGTGGCAAGGCCAGCTGGCGCTGGTCGGGCAAGCTCAGCAGGCGCTTGGTGTGGTCCAGTTGATAACCGGCGAAGCGTTGGCTTCTGGTCGGGCGGGTCACCGGTTCCGGTGTGCTGCGTGCCGAGCGGCGCAATACCGCCTTGATCCGCGCCAGCAGTTCACGCGGCTCGAACGGCTTGGCGACATAGTCGTCGGCCCCGACTTCCAGGCCGATCACCCGGTCGAGCGCTGCGCCCTTGGCCGAGAGCATGATCACGCCCATCTCGCGGTTGTGCTGTAACTGGCGGCACAGGCTCAGGCCGTCTTCGCCGGGCAGCATCAGGTCGAGGATCAGCAGGTTGACGCTGTGCTGTTGCAGGTGCTGCCACATCTGCGTGCCATCGGCGGCCGCCAGCACCCGATAGCCAGCCTCGCTGAGGTATTCGCACAACAGTTCGCGAATCTCGTCGTCATCGTCGACCACCAGCAAGGTTTCGCCGGCGTGCGGCGACAGGTCTGCGCGCAATGTGTCGCGTTCATTACATTCCATTACAAACTCATACATACGCGCGGTACAGCTGGAGGAGGGAGTCGATAAAAATCCTAACAAAACTAACTGCGAACGCGAAGCGATTACAATGACCCCCATCGGCAACACCTCGTATCATCCTTGCAATACACCCTCACAGAACACTGAAATTTTCCGCCTGAAGCGCTCTAGCGTGCTGATCGCCATGGGTACGGGCGTGGGCATGGCCGCGTTGCTCGCCAGCCACGGCGCCCGTGCCGACGGCACGATCGAACTGGGGGCCACCGATGTGCGTGACAGCGCTTACAGCGCCGAAGAGAGCACCGGCCAGGTCGGTTACACGGTCAACAGCACACGCAGCTCGACCGGCCTGCAACTGACCCCGCGGCAAACCCCGCAGTCGGTAACCAGCATCACTCAGGCGCAGATGCAGGACCGCGCCATTACCACTATGGAACAGGCGCTGGACGCCACGCCCGGCGTGAGCATGAGCAAGCTGGAAGTCGGCGGGCGTACCGAGTACCGGGCGCGTGGCTATGCCATCAGCAACTGGAAGGTCGATGGCCTGCAATACCCGGGCGGTTCGGATTTCAGCGGTGCGGGTTCATCGCTGAACATGGACATGTACGAGCGCATCGACATCGTCCGTGGCGCCAACGGTCTGCTGGGCGGCACCGGTGATCCGTCGGCCACCGTCAACCTGATCCGCAAGCGCCCGACCAAGGATTTCGGCGGCAGCGTGTATGCCACCTACGGCAGCTGGGACAAGGCCCGGCTGGGCGCTGACCTGAACCTGCCGCTGTCCGAAGACGGCCGCCTGCGCTCGCGCTTCGTCGTCACCCAGCAGGAAGCCAACTCGTTCCGCGACCAGCAATCTGACCGCTCGCGTGCCGGGCTGGCCAATTTCGAGTTCGATGTGGACGACGCCACTACGATTGGCGCGGGCTTTCAGTACGAATACTTCAAGATCGTCGGTGGCGGCTGGGGCGCGAACATCCCTATCTGGTGGGGCGACGGCAGCACCACCGACCTGCCGCGCAGCACCAACGTGGTGCCGAGCTGGAGCTTTGGCGAATACACCACCCGCACCGCCTTCGGCTCGCTGGTGCACCACTTCGACAACGACTGGAGCCTGAACCTCAACCTGGCGCAAACCACCACCGATGCGCTCAACCATCGCGGGCTGGCCAAGGTCAACTCGGCCGGTGGCGGCAATTACACCGGCTACTTCAACCAGGACGGCAGCGGTGCGGTGCTCAACGGTTTGCACAGCTCCACCGACACCACCCAGCAATCCGGACAGGTCGACCTGAGCGGTCCGTTCCAGTTGTTCGGTCGTAGCCATCAGGCGATGTTCGGCTACAACGACAGCCGCACCACCGCCTGGTCGCCGCAATACACCTGCACGATGCGCAGCGCACAACGCACCAGTGCCGCCGCGCTGGGCTGCCAGTTCCGCGCCAACAACGGTTTTGCGCTGAGCGACTGGCGCAACGGGGTCGACGATGACTACAGCATCGATGCCCGCAAGACCGGCCTGCACAGCAAGACCACCACACGCCTGCAAGGCCTGTACGCCGCCACGCGGATCAGCATCACCGACCCGTTGTCGGTCATCGCCGGTGTGCGCACCAGTAACTACGATGCCGTGACCCTCGCCACGTCCGGCGCACGCACCAGCCAGAGCGAAAGCGGCATCGTCACGCCGTACCTGGGCGCGGTGTACGACCTGAACGACAACTACTCGCTGTACGCCAGCTACACCGACATCTTCACCCCGCAGACGCAGGAAGATGCCGGCGGCAGCAAGATTGAGCCGATTCGTGGCAAAAGCTATGAAACCGGAATCAAGGGCGAGTGGTTCGACGGGCGCCTGAATGGCCAGGCGGCGTATTTCCGTACCCAGCAGGACAACAAGGCCGTCACCGATGGCGCCAGCCTGACGCCGACCGGCGACCAGGCCTACAAGGCCGGCTCCGGTGTGGAAACCGACGGCATCGACCTGGAACTGGCCGGCGCGATCACGCCGAACTGGAATGTCTACGGTGGCTACACGTATCTGCATTTTCGCCGTGTCGACTCAGACGGCCGCAGCGACCCGTCACACCTGTTCAAGCTGTCGACCACCTACCGGTTGCCCGGTGAGCTGGAGCGCCTGACCGTGGGCACCGGCATGACCGCACAGACGCATATCAGCGCGCTGTCGACGCCCGCCGGCCAGCCGGTCAACGGTGTCAGCCGCAGCGCCTCCGAGGTCAACTGGTCGGGTTACGCGACCTGGAACGCCATGGCCCGGTACGACATCAGCGACGACACCTCGGTGACCCTCAACGCCAACAACCTGTTCGACAAGCACTACTACACCCGCTACGGCTTCTACGCCGGCGCCATTTACGGCGACCCGCGCAGCCTGTCGCTGACGGTGCGCACCGGGTTCTGATCGGAGAAGACAACGCTTGGTGCAAAGCGCTATCGCGCAGCAAACCCTGGCCTTGTAGGAGCGCGCTTGCCCGCGACTGAGTGCGCAGCGCTCACAGAAATCTATGAAACGCTGACATTTTACGACTGCTACGCAGCCGGTCGTCCGAGTGCGGCCCAGGGACAAGCGCGCTCCTACAGGTTACGGCTTCTACGCCGGCGCCATTTACGGCGACCCGCGTAGCCTGTCGCTGACCGTGCGCACCGGGTTTTGATCGGAGAAGACAGCGCTTGGTGCAAAGCGATATCGCGCAGCAAACCCGGGCCTTGTAGGAGCGCGCTTGCCCGCGACTGAGTGCGCAGCGCTCACAGAAATCCATGAAACGCTGACATTTTACGACTGCTACGCAGCCGGTCGCGGGCAAGCGCGCTCCTACAGGTTACGGCTTCTACGCCGGCGCCATTTACGGCGACCCGCGCAGCCTGTCGCTGACGGTACGCACCGGGTTCTGATCGGAGAAGACAACGCTTGGTGCAAAGCGCTATGGCGCAGCAAACCCTGGCCTTGTAGGAGCGCGCTTGCCCGCGATTGAGTGCGCAGCGCTCACAGAAATCTATGAAACGCTGACATTTTACGACTGCTAACGCAGCCGGTCGC
>NZ_JBTOQC010000015.1:0-119198 GCF_055284095.1 Pseudomonas sp. HP_08
CGCCGATGGTAGTGTGGAGCTTCTCCATGTGAGAGTAGGTCATCGTCAAGATTCAAACCCAGAACCCCTGATCGCACTGCGATCGGGGGTTTTGCTTTGCGCGAAAGAAAAACCTTTTCTGTTTTCTATGCACCGTTGGTTCGCATGGCTATTATGCGTGCCTCTTTACCTGGTGATACGTTCATGCTGACGCTGCTAAGACTTCTTGCTGATGGTAGCTTCCACTCCGGACAGGTTTTAGGTGATGTACTGGGCGTCAGCCGCAGTGCTGTCTGGAAGCAGTTGCAGCAGATGGAGGCAGAGTTGGGGATTGAAGTTCATAAGGTGCGTGGACGCGGATACAAGCTCGCAAGCCCTCTTTCGCTCCATGACACTCAGGCAATCACCGATATGGGTCTCCCGGCAGGCTGGTCGGTGAAGGTTCTGGAAAGTGTCGACTCCACCAATGCTGAAGCTGCACGCTTGATCTCAACGGATACGGCACTCCCTGCCCTGGTTTTGGCTGAGCGCCAGACGGCGGGTAGAGGGCGTCGCGGCAGGAAGTGGGTCAGTCCTTTCGGTGAAAATCTTTATTTCAGCTTGCTGCTTCGTGTCGATGGCGGTATGCGCCAGCTTGAAGGCTTGAGTCTGCTGGTGGGGCTTGCTGTGGTTGAGGTTCTTCGAGACGTCGGGGTTACGGGCGCGGGGCTGAAGTGGCCCAATGACGTCCTTGTCGGGCGTCAAAAGCTTGCAGGTGTACTGCTTGAGTTAATGGGTGATCCGGCGGATGTCTGTCATGTAGTGATTGGTATTGGCGTCAACGTCAATATGCAGATGGCAACAGAGGTGGATCAGTCCTGGACGTCCGTACGCCTGGAGACGGGGCAGGCTTGTGATCGTAATCAATTGGCTGCGCGACTTGCGCAGACCCTGCAGGCGTATCTGATTCGGCACCAGCAACAGGGTTTTTCGGCCTTTCAGTCTGATTGGGAGAACAATCATCTGTGGCAGGGTTGTGAGGTGTTGTTGTTGAGCGGGTCTGAAAAGATAGAAGGACGCGTCTTGGGTATTGATGCACTTGGCGCTTTACGTCTGGAAGTGAATGGTGTGGAAAAAAGCTTTAACGGCGGAGAGCTCAGCCTGAGGTTGCGTGATGATACTTGAACTCGACTGTGGCAATAGCTTTATCAAGTGGCGTGTCACTGAGAAGGGGGAGGACTCAATCAAGGCGGGTGGCGTGGTGGGCTCTGATGAGGCCTTGCTGGAGCAATTGGCTCAGCTGCCTGATCTGGAGTTGAATCACTGCCGGCTTGTCAGCGTGCGTACCTGTGAAGAGACCGAGAAGCTGGTTGCCGATCTGCGACAGGCTTTTTCATTGTCTGCAGTTTGCGCTGTGCCTGCCCGAGAATTGGCGGGTGTCATCAACGGCTATGAGGATCATGAGCGTCTTGGGCTCGATCGCTGGCTGGCCTTGGTGGGTGGATACCATCTGGTTCGCAAGGCGTGCCTGGTGATTGATCTTGGAACGGCGGTGACCTCTGACTTCGTCGATGCCGATGGCCGGCACCTGGGCGGTTTCATCTGTCCGGGTATGCCACTCATGCGCAATCAGTTGCGCACTCATACTCGCCGTATTCGTTATGACACAGATACCGCAGCGCGTGCATTGACGGGTTTCCAGCCTGGACGGTCGACGGCCGAGGCTGTCGAGCGTGGTTGCTCCTGGATGCTGCGCGGGTTTGTTCAGACACAATTGGAGCTTGCCCGGGATCAGTGGGCAGATGACTTTGTCGTGTTCGTGACCGGTGGTGATGCAGCTCTGGTCGAAGATGTTATTCCCGGTGCTCGGGTTGTGCCCGATCTGGTTTTCATCGGCCTGGCATTGGCTTGTCCTCTGCGCTGAGGTTTATATGCGTTGGTTATTTCTTCTGTTGTTGATGCTTAATGTTTTCTACTTTGTATGGCATCAGCAGGAAGCGCCCTTGCGGGCCAAGGAAGTTCTGCCGTTATCCCTGGCGCGACCCGCACAGCAGGATATTCGCTTGCTCAGTGAGTCCGAGATGATGGCTGGGCGAGAAGAAAAGACAGAGTGCCTGTACCTGGGTGGTTTTTCGCGACCGGAAGATGCCAGAGCTGTCGAGCAGCGTTTGAACAGCCTGGATATACATTCGCGATTCCAGGCGCGGCAATCAGGCGGTGGCACCATCTATTGGCTGGCTGTAACGCCGGAAAGTCGCCGTTTGGTGGGGGAGGGGTTGCTTGCGCAGTTGGCTCAAGACTTCCCTCAGTTAAAAAACAGAATAATGTCGTGCGAAGGGGTTGCAGGCACTGAGTAGTTTGCATAGAATGGCGCCCGCTCCACAGTGAGACGCAAGTCTCTAAAGTGAAGCAAAGCTGGTCAACGCATGTAACCTCAAGATTTTATTGAGAAAATGGTTGACAAGAGGTTGGCAAGAGTTGAAAATGCCGGCCACATCAGGAGGGGTTCCCGAGCGGCCAAAGGGATCAGACTGTAAATCTGACGTCTACGACTTCGAAGGTTCGAATCCTTCTCCCTCCACCAGATTTAGCGAAAGTTGCAAGCTTTGCGGGTGTAGTTTAGTGGTAGAACCTCAGCCTTCCAAGCTGATGATGCGGGTTCGATTCCCGCCACCCGCTCCAAGATTGCAGGTTGTGCAAAGTGTTTCGCTCTTGTAGCTCAGTTGGTAGAGCACACCCTTGGTAAGGGTGAGGTCAGCGGTTCAAATCCGCTCAAGAGCTCCAATATCAGAGGCAGATATGCAAATATCTGCCTTTGTTTTAAGCGATCGGTCTCTCCTGTGAGTCGTCGCTTAAGCCTCTATTCGGGGTGTTGTGATGCCGGTGGTGTCATTGCTGCGAATAAGGTGTTGTAAAAATCTTGTCGGGTCAGCATAATGGTCGGCCTGATTTTGCTTTTAGGTCAGTAGCTCAATTGGCAGAGCGACGGTCTCCAAAACCGTAGGTTGGGGGTTCGATTCCCTCCTGACCTGCCAGATTCCTTCGATATCTGGCTTTCTTTTCACAGGGTCCCCGTAGATGAATCCCAAGGCTGAAGCATCAGACTCTCGCTTTGACTTGCTGAAGTGGCTCCTGGTAGTCGTTCTGGTCGTCGTGGGTGTTGTCGGTAATCAATATTACTCGGCGCAACCTATCCTGTATCGCGTTCTCGTTCTCCTTGTTATCGCTGCTGTCGCTGCGTTTGTCGCGCTGCAGACCGGCAAGGGCAAGGCTTTCTTTACGCTTGCTAAAGAAGCCCGTACAGAGATTCGTAAAGTCGTATGGCCTACGCGTCAGGAAACCGGCCAGACCACGCTGATTGTCGTGGCTGTGGTTCTTGTTATGGCGCTGCTGTTGTGGGGGCTTGATTCCCTGCTCGGTTGGCTTGTTTCCTTGATAGTTGGCTAAGGGTGTCCCGTGGCTAAGCGTTGGTACGTAGTGCATGCTTACTCGGGTTACGAGAAGCATGTCATGCGCTCGCTGATCGAGCGTGTGAAACTGGCAGGCATGGAAGAAGGCTTCGGCGAAATTCTGGTCCCCACTGAAGAAGTGGTAGAGATGCGCAATGGCCAGAAGCGCAAAAGCGAGCGTAAATTCTTCCCAGGATACGTGCTTGTACAGATGGAAATGAACGAGGGTACCTGGCACTTGGTCAAGGATACTCCTCGTGTAATGGGCTTCATTGGTGGCACGGCTGACAAGCCTGCACCGATTACCGACAAGGAAGCTGAAGCTATCCTGCGTCGCGTTGCCGATGGTAGCGACAAGCCGAAGCCGAAGACTCTGTTCGAGCCGGGTGAGGTTGTTCGCGTCACCGACGGCCCGTTTGCTGATTTCAACGGCACTGTCGAAGAAGTCAACTACGAGAAGAGTCGTATTCAGGTGGCTGTGCTGATTTTCGGTCGCGCTACGCCAGTAGAGCTTGAGTTTAGTCAGGTCGAAAAGGTCTGATCAAACCGCGATCCTACACCCCGCAGCCCAAGGCTGTGGGGTTTTTGCGTCACTAGGATATATGCGTAACACACCGGGGAGCCTTAACTGGCGCTTGAACCCGTAACTGGAGTGCCTCATGGCCAAGAAGATATCTGCATACATCAAGCTGCAAGTGAAAGCCGCTCAGGCTAACCCAAGCCCACCTGTTGGTCCTGCTCTGGGTCAGCACGGCGTGAACATCATGGAATTCTGCAAGGCCTTCAACGCCCGTACTCAGGGTCTTGAGCCAGGTCTGCCGACTCCAGTGATCATCACTGTCTATAGCGACCGTAGCTTCACCTTTGAAACCAAAAGCACCCCTGCTTCGGTTCTGCTGAAGAAAGCCGCAGGCCTGACCAGCGGTTCTGCCCGTCCTAACACCGTTAAGGTCGGCACCGTTACCCGTGCTCAGCTCGAAGAAATCGCAAAGACCAAAAGTGCGGATCTGACAGCTGCTGACCTCGATGCTGCCGTGCGCACCATCGCAGGTTCTGCTCGTAGCATGGGCCTTAACGTGGAGGGTGTGTAATGGCTAAGCTGACCAAGCGTCAAAAGGCAATCGCCGGCAAGATTGAAGCTGGCAAGTCCTACAATTTCGTCGATGCAGCTGGCCTGCTGGTCGAACTGTCGACTGTCAAGTTCAACGAGTCTTTCGACGTTGCCGTTAACCTGGGCGTCGATCCTCGTAAATCCGACCAGGTCGTACGTAGCGCTACCGTGCTGCCGCACGGCACTGGCAAGACCGTTCGCGTTGCTGTGTTCACCCAGGGTCCAGCTGCTGAAGCTGCTCTGGCTGCCGGCGCTGATCGCGTTGGTATGGACGACCTGGCTGCCGAAATGAAAGCCGGCGACCTGAACTATGACGTGGTTATCGCATCCCCGGATGCCATGCGCGTTGTAGGTCAGTTGGGTCAGATCCTCGGTCCTCGTGGCCTGATGCCTAACCCGAAGGTTGGTACTGTCAGCCCGGACGTTGCCAACGCTGTTCGTAACGCCAAGGCTGGTCAGGTTCGCTACCGCACCGACAAAAACGGCATCATCCACACCTCCGTTGGCAAGGTCGGTTTCGACGCCGTCAAGCTGAAGGAAAACGTTGAAGCCCTGATCGCTGACCTGAAGCGTATCAAGCCTGCTTCCTCGAAAGGTATCTACGTCAAGCGCGTTACCCTGAGCACCACTATGGGCCCAGGTCTGGTCATCGATCAGAGCTCGCTCGACGCGTAAGACAAAAATGGCACGGTATGCCGTGCCATTGACATATTGGGGTCCCTGCCTGGCGGGGGCTGTCCAAGACCGTAGGCGGCGCAAGCCTTAAACCGAAAGCCTACGCAGATGGTGCTCCCGGTTCCTTACCGAATCAGACACCAAAACGACATCCGGCCCCGGTTGGATGAAACGGTAACAAGCAGGAGTTAAACCCGTGGCAATTAAACTCGAAGACAAGAAGGCCATCGTCGCTGAAGTCAACGAGGCTGCCAAAGTCGCTCTGTCCGCTGTCGTGGCTGATGCCCGTGGTGTGACAGTAGGCGCGATGACCGGACTCCGTAAAGAGGCTCGTGAAGCTGGCGTTTACGTACGTGTAGTACGTAACACCCTGCTCAAGCGCGCTGTTGCTGACACTGAATACAGTGTCCTCAGCGATGCGTTCACCGGCCCGACCTTGATCGCGTTCTCCAATGAACACCCGGGCGCTGCTGCCCGTCTGTTCAAAGAGTTCGCCAAAGGTCAGGACAAGTTCGAGATCAAGGCAGCTGCGTTCGAGGGCAAGTTCCTCGCAGCTAACCAGATCGACGTGCTGGCAACCTTGCCGACTCGTGACGAAGCCATTGCACAGCTGATGAGCGTGATCCAAGGCGCTACCAGCAAGCTGGCTCGTACTCTGGCGGCTATTCGCGATCAGAAGGAAGCGGCTGCAGCCTAAGGCTCGGTAGCTCTTTTCGCGTATTTTTGTTTATTTCGATGGCCGCAGAGGCCGTCCCCCAATTCAGGAAATTGAGTCATGTCCATCTCTCAAGAAGATATCCTTAACGCCGTTGCCGAAATGTCGGTTCTGCAAGTCGTTGAGCTGATCAAAGCTTTCGAAGAAAAATTCGGCGTTACTGCTGCTGCCGCTTCCGCTGCTGGTCCAGCTGCCGCTGCTGCCGTTGTTGAAGAGCAAACCGAGTTCAACGTAAACCTGGTTGAAGCTGGCGAGAAGAAAGTCAACGTCATCAAGGCTGTACGTGAACTGACCGGTCTGGGCCTGAAAGAAGCCAAGGCTGTTGTCGACGGCGCTCCAAGCACCGTGCTGGAAGGCGTTGCCAAAGACGCAGCAGAAAAAGCCAAGGCTGCTCTGGAAGAAGCAGGCGCCAAAGTCGAGCTGAAATAAGCATCGACCTTGAGCGTCCAGCCCAAGCGTTAAGCAGAAGGCTGATGGCTGGTGGCTTTTGCCACCGGCCTTTTTTCCGTTATAGACGACTGGCCGGGCCATCGCTGTAGCGCGCAGGTACCACCTATTACGGTGGCGCAAACCAAGGGGTTTGCAAGATTTTCTGGCTGCTTCCGTCGGGGGGGAGCCAAACAAGCAGGTGACCAAGCTGGGGAACGCTGATGGCTTACTCATATACTGAGAAAAAACGTATCCGCAAGGACTTTAGCAAGTTGCCGGACGTAATGGATGTGCCGTATCTCCTGGCCATCCAGCTGGATTCTTATCGTGAATTCCTGCAAGCAGGAGCGACCAAAGATCAGTTCCGCGACGTCGGTCTTCACGCAGCCTTCAAATCCGTTTTCCCGATCATCAGCTACTCCGGCAATGCTGCGCTGGAGTATGTAGGTTATCGCTTGGGCGAACCGGCATTTGATGTCAAAGAGTGCGTGTTGCGTGGTGTGACTTACGCTGTACCTCTGCGGGTCAAGGTCCGTCTGATCATTTTCGACAAAGAGTCGTCGAACAAAGCGATCAAGGACATCAAAGAGCAAGAAGTCTACATGGGTGAAATCCCCCTGATGACTGAAAACGGTACCTTCGTCATCAACGGTACCGAGCGCGTTATCGTATCCCAGCTGCACCGTTCGCCTGGTGTGTTCTTCGACCACGACCGTGGCAAGACTCACAGCTCCGGCAAGCTGCTCTACTCCGCGCGCATCATTCCGTACCGTGGCTCCTGGCTGGACTTCGAGTTCGATCCAAAGGACTGCGTATTCGTCCGTATCGACCGTCGTCGCAAGCTGCCGGCGTCCGTATTGCTGCGCGCGCTCGGTTATACCACCGAGCAAGTACTCGATACGTTCTACACCACCAACGTTTTCCATGTCCGTGATCAGGGCCTGAGCCTTGAGCTGGTGCCACAACGCCTGCGTGGCGAAGTTGCTGCCCTGGACATTCAGGACGAAAACGGCAAGGTTATTGTCGAGCAGGGTCGCCGTATCACTGCCCGTCACATCAACCAGCTGGAAAAAGCCGGTATCAAAGAGCTGGAAGTACCTCTGGACTACGTCCTGGGTCGTACTACCGCCAAGGTCATCGTGCATCCGGCTACCGGCGAAATCATCGCCGAGTGCAACACTGAACTGACCACCGACCTGCTGGTGAAAATCGCCAAGGCCCAGGTTGTACGCATCGAAACGTTGTACACCAACGACATCGACTGCGGTCCGTTCGTCTCCGACACGCTGAAGATCGATTCCACCAGCAATCAACTCGAAGCGCTGGTCGAGATCTACCGCATGATGCGTCCTGGCGAGCCGCCAACCAAGGATGCTGCCGAGACCCTGTTCAACAACCTGTTCTTCAGCGCCGAGCGTTACGACCTGTCGGCCGTTGGCCGCATGAAGTTCAACCGTCGTATCGGTCGCACCGAGATCGAAGGTTCGGGCGTGCTGTGCAAGGAAGATATCGTTGCCGTCCTCAAGACGCTGGTCGATATCCGTAACGGCAAAGGCATCGTCGACGACATCGACCACTTGGGTAACCGTCGCGTACGTTGCGTAGGCGAGATGGCCGAGAACCAGTTCCGGGTCGGTCTAGTGCGTGTCGAGCGTGCGGTCAAAGAACGTCTGTCGATGGCCGAAAGCGAAGGCCTGATGCCGCAGGACCTGATCAACGCCAAGCCGGTTGCGGCGGCGGTGAAAGAGTTCTTCGGTTCCAGCCAGCTTTCCCAGTTCATGGACCAGAACAACCCGCTGTCCGAGATCACTCACAAACGTCGCGTTTCGGCCCTCGGCCCTGGCGGTCTGACCCGTGAGCGCGCAGGCTTCGAAGTTCGTGACGTGCACCCGACCCACTACGGTCGCGTTTGCCCGATCGAGACCCCTGAAGGTCCGAACATCGGTCTGATCAACTCGCTGGCCGCTTACGCCCGCACCAACCAGTACGGCTTCCTCGAGAGCCCGTACCGTGTGGTGAAGGACGCTCTGGTCACCGACGAGATCGTGTTCCTGTCGGCCATCGAAGAAGCGGATCACGTCATCGCCCAGGCTTCTGCGGCAATGAACGACGAGAAGATCCTGATCGACGAGCTGGTTGCTGTTCGTCACTTGAACGAATTCACCGTCAAGGCGCCTGCCGACGTAACCCTGATGGACGTTTCGCCCAAGCAGGTAGTTTCGGTCGCAGCCTCGCTGATTCCGTTCCTCGAGCACGACGACGCCAACCGCGCGTTGATGGGTTCGAACATGCAGCGTCAAGCCGTTCCTACACTGCGCGCCGACAAGCCGCTGGTGGGTACCGGTATGGAGCGTAACGTGGCTCGCGACTCCGGCGTTTGCGTCGTGGCTCGTCGTGGCGGCGTGATCGACTCTGTTGATGCCAGCCGTATCGTTGTTCGTGTTGCAGACGACGAAGTCGAAACCGGTGAGGCAGGTGTAGATATCTACAACCTGACCAAATACACCCGTTCGAACCAGAACACCTGCATCAACCAGCGTCCGCTGGTAAGCCGTGGCGACGTTGTCAAACGTCACGACATCATGGCCGATGGTCCGTCCACCGATATGGGTGAACTGGCTCTGGGTCAGAACATGCGCATCGCGTTCATGGCATGGAACGGCTTCAACTTCGAAGACTCCATCTGCCTGTCCGAGCGTGTCGTTCAAGAAGACCGCTTCACCACGATCCACATCCAGGAACTGACCTGTGTGGCGCGTGATACCAAGCTGGGGCCAGAGGAAATCACCGCAGACATCCCGAACGTGGGTGAAGCTGCGCTGAACAAACTGGACGAAGCCGGTATCGTTTACGTAGGTGCCGAAGTCGGCGCCGGCGACATTCTGGTCGGCAAGGTCACTCCGAAAGGCGAGACCCAACTGACACCAGAAGAAAAACTGCTGCGTGCGATCTTCGGTGAGAAGGCCAGCGACGTTAAGGACACTTCCCTGCGCGTGCCAACCGGCACCAAGGGTACGGTCATCGACGTCCAGGTCTTCACCCGCGATGGCGTTGAGCGTGACGCGCGCGCCCTGTCGATCGAGAAGTCTCAGCTCGACGAGATCCGTAAGGACCTCAACGAAGAGTTCCGTATCGTTGAAGGTGCAACCTTCGAGCGTCTGCGTGCAGCGCTGGTTGGCCGTACCGTCGAAGGCGGTGCTGGTCTGCGCAAAGGTCAGGACATCACCGACGAAATCCTCAACGGTCTTGAGCACGGTCAGTGGTTCAAACTGCGCATGACCGAAGACGCGCTGAACGAGCAGCTGGAAAAGGCCCAGGCCTATATCGTTGATCGTCGCCGTCTGCTGGATGACAAGTTCGAAGACAAGAAGCGCAAACTGCAGCAAGGCGATGACCTGGCTCCAGGCGTGCTGAAAATCGTCAAGGTCTACCTGGCTATCCGTCGTCGTATCCAGCCAGGCGACAAGATGGCCGGTCGTCACGGTAACAAAGGTGTGGTCTCGGTGATCATGCCGGTCGAAGACATGCCGCACGATGCCAACGGTACGCCGGTCGACATCGTACTGAACCCGTTGGGCGTACCTTCGCGTATGAACGTCGGTCAGATCCTTGAAACCCACCTGGGCCTCGCGGCCAAAGGTCTGGGCGAGAAGATCAACCGCATGCTCGAAGAGCAGCGCAAGGTTATCGAACTGCGCAAGTTCCTGACCGAGATCTACAACGAGATCGGCGGTCGTCAGGAAAGCCTGGACGAATTCACCGACCAGGAAATCCTGGATCTGGCGAAGAACCTGCGCAACGGCGTGCCGATGGCCACTCCGGTGTTCGACGGTGCCAAAGAAAGCGAAATCAAGGCGATGCTCAAGCTGGCAGACATGCCGGAAAGCGGCCAGATGCAACTGTTCGATGGCCGCACCGGCAACAAGTTTGAGCGCCATGTAACCGTTGGCTACATGTACATGCTGAAGCTGAACCACTTGGTGGACGACAAGATGCACGCGCGTTCCACTGGTTCCTACAGCCTGGTTACCCAGCAGCCGCTGGGTGGTAAGGCGCAGTTCGGTGGTCAGCGTTTCGGGGAGATGGAAGTGTGGGCACTGGAAGCATACGGTGCCGCGTACACTCTGCAAGAAATGCTCACAGTCAAGTCGGACGATGTGAACGGTCGTACCAAGATGTACAAAAACATCGTGGACGGCGATCACCGTATGGAGCCGGGCATGCCCGAGTCCTTCAACGTGTTGATCAAAGAGATTCGTTCCCTCGGTATCGATATCGATCTGGAAACCGAATAACACGTGACGCGAATGGGAGCAGGGCTGTAATGCCTGCTCCTTGCTCCGCCAGGAGGAAAGGCCTTGAAAGACCTACTGAATTTGCTGAAAAACCAGGGTCAAGTCGAAGAGTTCGACGCCATCCGTATCGGATTGGCATCGCCTGAGATGATCCGTTCGTGGTCGTTCGGTGAAGTTAAAAAGCCGGAAACCATCAACTACCGTACGTTCAAGCCTGAGCGTGACGGCTTGTTCTGCGCCAAGATCTTTGGCCCGGTCAAGGATTACGAGTGCCTGTGCGGCAAGTACAAGCGCCTCAAGCATCGCGGTGTGATCTGCGAGAAGTGCGGCGTTGAAGTTGCCCTGGCCAAGGTCCGTCGTGAGCGCATGGCTCACATCGAACTGGCTTCGCCGGTTGCTCACATCTGGTTCCTGAAATCGCTGCCGTCGCGTATCGGCTTGCTGATGGACATGACCCTGCGTGATATCGAGCGCGTACTCTATTTCGAGAGCTACGTCGTCATCGACCCAGGCATGACCACCCTTGAAAAAGGTCAGCTGCTGAACGACGAGCAGTACTTCGAAGCCCTCGAAGAGTTCGGTGACGACTTCGATGCCCGCATGGGTGCCGAGGCTGTCCGCGAACTGCTGCACGCTATCGATCTGGAGCACGAGATTGGCCGTCTGCGCGAAGAAATTCCGCAAACCAACTCGGAAACCAAGATCAAGAAGCTGTCCAAGCGTCTGAAACTGATGGAAGCCTTCCAGGGCTCCGGCAACCTGCCTGAGTGGATGGTGTTGACCGTTCTGCCGGTTCTGCCGCCAGACCTGCGTCCACTGGTTCCACTGGACGGCGGCCGTTTCGCGACTTCCGATCTGAACGATCTGTATCGTCGCGTCATCAACCGTAACAACCGTCTGAAGCGTCTGCTGGATCTGTCTGCCCCTGACATCATCGTGCGCAACGAAAAGCGCATGCTGCAGGAAGCGGTCGATGCCCTGCTCGACAACGGTCGTCGCGGTCGCGCCATCACCGGTTCCAACAAGCGTCCTCTGAAATCCCTGGCTGACATGATCAAGGGTAAGCAAGGTCGTTTCCGTCAGAACTTGCTCGGTAAGCGCGTTGACTACTCCGGTCGTTCGGTAATTACCGTAGGCCCGACCCTGCGCCTGCACCAGTGCGGTCTTCCGAAGAAGATGGCTCTGGAGCTGTTCAAGCCGTTCATCTTCGGCAAGCTGGAAATGCGTGGCCTGGCCACGACCATCAAGGCTGCCAAGAAGATGGTCGAGCGCGAGCTGCCTGAGGTGTGGGACGTTCTCGCCGAAGTGATTCGCGAACACCCCGTGCTGCTCAACCGTGCACCGACCCTTCACCGTCTGGGTATCCAGGCGTTCGAACCGGTTCTGATCGAAGGTAAGGCTATCCAGCTGCACCCGCTGGTCTGTGCGGCCTACAACGCCGACTTCGACGGCGACCAGATGGCCGTTCACGTACCGCTGACGCTGGAAGCCCAGCTCGAAGCCCGTGCGCTGATGATGTCGACCAACAACATCCTGTCGCCTGCGAGCGGTGAGCCGATCATCGTTCCTTCCCAGGACGTTGTATTGGGTCTGTACTACATGACGCGTGAAGCGATCAACGCCAAGGGCGAAGGTCGTGTGTTCGCGGACCTGCAGGAAGTCGACCGCGTATTCCGCGCCGGCGAAGCCGCGCTGCACGCCAAGGTCAAGGTCCGTATCAACGAGACCGTCAACGATCGTGACGGTGGCAGCGTCAAGAACACCCGTATCGTCGATACCACTATCGGCCGTGCGCTGCTGTTCCAGGTTGTTCCGCCAGGCCTGTCCTACGACGTCGTCAACCAGCCGATGAAGAAGAAGGCGATCTCCAAGCTGATCAACCAATGCTACCGCGTGGTTGGTTTGAAAGAGACCGTGATCTTCGCTGACCAGTTGATGTACACAGGTTTCGCGTACTCGACCATTTCGGGTGTTTCCATCGGTGTTAACGACTTCGTTATCCCTGATGAAAAAGCACGCATCATCGATGCGGCCACCGACGAAGTGAAAGAGATCGAAAGCCAGTACGCTTCCGGCCTGGTCACCCAGGGCGAGAAGTACAACAAGGTTATCGACTTGTGGTCCAAGGCGAACGATGAGGTCTCCAAGGCCATGATGTCGAACCTCTCGAAAGAGAAGGTCATCGACCGTCACGGCGTTGAAGTGGACCAGGAATCGTTCAACTCGATGTACATGATGGCCGACTCCGGCGCCCGGGGTTCCGCGGCCCAGATTCGTCAGCTGGCCGGTATGCGTGGTCTGATGGCCAAGCCGGACGGTTCCATCATTGAAACGCCGATCACCGCGAACTTCCGCGAAGGTCTGAGCGTTCTGCAGTACTTCATCTCGACGCACGGTGCTCGTAAGGGTCTTGCGGATACCGCCTTGAAGACTGCGAACTCCGGTTACCTGACGCGTCGTCTGGTAGACGTGGCGCAAGACCTGGTTGTGACCGAAGTCGACTGCGGTACCGAGCACGGTCTGCTGATGACTCCGCACATCGAAGGCGGCGACGTGGTCGAGCCGTTGGGTGAGCGCGTACTGGGTCGTGTCATCGCCCGTGACGTGTTCAAGCCTGGCACCGAAGACGTTATCGTTCCGGCCGGTACGCTGGTCGACGAGAAGTGGGTCGAGTTCATCGAACTCAACAGCATCGACGAAGTGATCGTTCGTTCGCCGATCAGCTGTGAAACCCGTTTCGGTATCTGCTCGAGCTGCTACGGTCGCGACCTGGCTCGCGGTCACCAGGTCAACATCGGTGAAGCGGTCGGCGTTATCGCTGCCCAGTCCATCGGTGAGCCGGGTACCCAGCTGACCATGCGTACGTTCCACATCGGTGGTGCGGCAAGCCGTACTTCTGCTGCCGACAGCGTTCAGGTCAAGAATGGCGGTACCGTTCGTCTGCATAACCTGAAGCACGTTGAGCGTGTCGATGGTCACCTGGTTGCGGTTTCCCGTTCCGGTGAGCTGGCTATCGCCGACGACTTCGGTCGTGAGCGCGAGCGCTACAAGCTGCCATACGGTGCCGTGATTTCGGTGAAGGAAGGCGACAAGGTCGACGCTGGCTCCATCGTGGCCAAGTGGGACCCGCACACCCACCCGATCGTTACCGAAATGAAAGGTACCGTGACCTACGTGGGCATGGAAGAAGGCATCACCATCAAGCGTCAGACCGACGAATTGACGGGTATGACCAACATCGAAGTACTCGATGCCAAGGATCGTCCGGCAGCCGGCAAGGACATTCGTCCTGCGGTCAAGATGGTCGGCCTCGATGGCAAGGATCTGCTGCTGCCAGGTACTGACGTACCGGCCCAGTACTTCCTGCCGGCGAATGCCCTGGTCAACGTCGCTGACGGTGCCCAGATCGCGATCGGTGACGTTATCGCGCGTATCCCGCAAGAAACGTCGAAGACCCGTGACATCACCGGTGGTCTGCCGCGCGTAGCCGACCTGTTCGAAGCCCGTCGCCCGAAAGAAGCGTCGATTCTGGCAGAAGTCAGCGGCACCATTGCCTTCGGCAAGGAAACCAAGGGCAAGCGTCGCCTGGTGATTACACCTGTCGATGGCAGCGAGCCGTACGAAGAGCTGATTCCGAAATGGCGTCACCTGAACGTCTTCGAAGGCGAACAGGTAAACCGTGGCGAAGTAATCTCCGACGGTCCGAGCGATCCGCACGACATCCTGCGTCTGCTGGGTGTAAGCGCGCTGGCCAAGTACATCGTCAACGAGATTCAGGACGTTTACCGTCTGCAAGGCGTGAAGATCAACGACAAGCACATCGAGACCATTCTGCGTCAGATGCTGCGTAAGGTTGAGCTGAGCGAAGTCGGCGATTCCAGCTTCATCAAAGGCGACCAGGTCGAGCTCACGCACGTACTGGTTGAAAACGAGCGTCTGTCGAGCGAAGACAAATTCGTCGCCAAATACGCCCGTGTGTTGCTGGGTATCACCAAGGCATCGCTGTCGACCGAGTCGTTCATTTCCGCGGCCTCCTTCCAGGAGACAACCCGCGTACTGACCGAAGCGGCGGTAACCGGCAAGCGCGACTACCTGCGCGGCCTGAAAGAAAACGTCGTCGTGGGTCGTCTGATCCCGGCCGGTACAGGTCTGGCTTACCACAGCGAGCGCAAGCGTCGCCGTGAAATCGACAAGCCTCAGCGCGTAAGCGCGAGCGAAGTCGAAGCCGCTCTGACCGAGGCGTTGAACTCCAGCGGTAACTGAAGATAAGGCCCCGATCTTTTTCAGTGATTTCCGGCGAACAATTGTTTGCCGGCAATCGCAGGAAGAGGTCGGGGCTTTGCCTTGACTGAGAGCTCGATCCTCTTTAGACTCTTGTACCCCTAAATTTGGCAGGGCTTGAAGCTCTGTCATTTGCTTTCTTGTCGACAATAGCGTCGCAAGACAACAGTGGAGCTAGTAGATGGCAACTATCAACCAGCTGGTACGTCAGCCGCGCAAGCGTATCGTCGAGAAATCCGACGTTCCTGCGCTGCAGAACTGCCCGCAACGTCGTGGCGTGTGCACTCGCGTGTACACCACCACGCCGAAAAAACCTAACTCGGCACTGCGTAAAGTATGCCGCGTGCGTCTGACCAACGGTTTCGAGGTTTCCTCGTACATCGGCGGTGAAGGCCACAACCTGCAAGAGCACAGCGTGGTCCTGATCCGCGGCGGTCGTGTAAAAGACTTGCCAGGTGTTCGTTACCACACCGTTCGCGGTTCCCTGGATACTTCCGGCGTCAAAGGTCGTAACCAAGGCCGTTCGAAATACGGTACTAAAAAACCTAAGGCCTAAGTGCTTTCGGTTTTTGATTGATTTTGCAGAATTTCATTTTTTTGAGTCGATAAGAGTAAGGTCGGACGCATTCATCGAATGCCTGTTCCGAGCTAACCTGAAGACCGTTTGAGGGCTTATCCATGCCGAGAAGACGCGTAGCAGCCAAGCGCGAAGTGCTTGACGATCCAAAATACGGAAGCCAGATCCTGGCCAAGTTCATGAACCACGTGATGGAAAGCGGCAAGAAAGCCGTTGCCGAGCGTATCGTTTATGGCGCCCTGGACAAGGTTAAAGAGCGCAAGAACAGCGACCCCCTGGAAATCTTCGAGAAAGCTCTCGACGCCATCGCTCCGCTGGTCGAAGTGAAGTCGCGCCGTGTTGGCGGTGCGACCTACCAGGTTCCTGTTGAAGTGCGTCCGTCTCGCCGTAACGCGCTGGCAATGCGCTGGCTGGTAGACTTCGCCCGTAAGCGTGGCGAGAAGTCTATGGCTCTGCGTTTGGCTGGCGAACTGCTGGACGCTGCCGAAGGCAAGGGTGCTGCAGTGAAGAAGCGTGAAGACGTTCACCGTATGGCCGAAGCCAACAAGGCTTTCTCGCACTACCGCTTCTAATCGCCGCATCAACATTTTTGCGAGGGCTTTATGGCTCGTACTACACCGATCAACCGCTACCGTAACATTGGTATCGTCGCTCACGTGGATGCTGGTAAAACCACCACCACCGAGCGCGTCCTTTTTTACACTGGCAAAAGCCACAAGATGGGCGAGGTGCATGACGGCGCCGCGACCACAGACTGGATGGTGCAGGAGCAGGAGCGTGGTATTACCATTACTTCTGCTGCTATTACCGCCTTCTGGCAGGGTTCTCAGAAGCAGCACAAAGACCAATACCGCTTCAACGTCATTGACACCCCGGGCCACGTTGACTTCACCATTGAAGTTGAACGTTCCCTGCGTGTACTCGACGGCGCGGTCGTTGTGTTCTGTGGTACTTCGGGTGTTGAGCCTCAGTCTGAAACCGTATGGCGTCAAGCCAACAAGTACGGCGTTCCACGTATTGTTTACGTGAACAAGATGGACCGTGCCGGCGCCAACTTCCTGCGCGTAATTGCGCAGATCAAGCAGCGTCTGGGTCACACTCCGGTGCCGATCCAGCTGGCTATCGGTGCTGAAGACAACTTCCAGGGTCAGATCGACCTGATGTCCATGGAAGCGGTCTACTGGAACGATTCCGACAAAGGCATGACTCCACGTCGCGAGCCTATCCCTGCCGAGCTGCAGGAACTGGCTGACGAGTGGCGCAGCAACATGGTTGAGGCTGCGGCCGAAGCCAACGAAGAGCTGATGAACAAGTACCTCGAAGGTGAAGAACTCACCAACGAGGAAATCAAGGCCGCTCTGCGTCAGCGTACTATCGCTGGTGAGATCGTTCTGGCTGTTTGCGGTTCTTCCTTCAAGAACAAGGGCGTTCCCCTGGTTCTCGACGCCGTTATCGACTACCTGCCGGCTCCAACCGACATTCCTGCCATCAAGGGTACTGACCCGGATGACGAGGAAATTCAAATGGAGCGTCATGCAGACGACAACGAGCCGTTCTCGGCTCTGGCGTTCAAGATCGCTACCGACCCATTCGTGGGTACTCTGACCTTCGTCCGCGTTTACTCGGGCGTGTTGGCATCCGGCGACGGTGTGATCAACTCGGTCAAGGGCAAGAAAGAGCGCGTGGGCCGTATGGTGCAAATGCACGCAAACGCCCGTGAAGAGATCAAAGAAGTTCGCGCTGGTGACATCGCGGCTCTGATCGGCATGAAGGACGTCACCACTGGCGAAACCTTGTGCAACTCTGACAAGCCAATCATCTTGGTTCGCATGGACTTCCCGGAGCCGGTTATTTCGGTTGCCGTTGAGCCAAAAACCAAGGATGACCAGGAAAAAATGGGTATCGCACTGGGCAAGCTTGCTCAGGAAGACCCTTCTTTCCGCGTCAAGACTGATGAAGAGACTGGTCAAACGATCATCTCTGGCATGGGCGAATTGCACCTGGACATCCTGGTTGACCGGATGCGCCGCGAGTTCAACGTCGAAGCCAACATCGGTAAGCCTCAGGTTTCCTATCGTGAGCGCATCACGAAGAACTGTGAAATCGAAGGCAAGTTCGTTCGTCAGTCCGGCGGTCGTGGTCAGTTCGGCCATTGCTGGATCCGTTTTGCTCCTGCTGACGAAGGTCAGGAAGGTCTGCAATTCGTGAACGAAGTCGTGGGTGGTGTGGTTCCTAAGGAATACATCCCGGCTATCCAGAAGGGTATCGAAGAGCAGATGAAGAACGGCGTCGTTGCCGGCTATCCGCTGATCGGCCTGAAGGCTACTGTGTTCGATGGTTCCTACCACGACGTCGACTCGAACGAGATGGCGTTTAAGGTGGCTGCTTCCATGGCGACCAAGCAACTGGCCCAGAAGGGCGGTGGTGAGTTGCTTGAGCCGATCATGGCGGTAGAGGTTGTTACGCCTGAAGACTATATGGGTGACGTGATGGGCGACCTTAACCGTCGTCGCGGCATGATCCTGGGTATGGAAGATACGGTGTCCGGCAAGGTTATTCGTGCCGAGGTTCCGTTGGGTGAAATGTTCGGTTATGCGACCGACGTTCGTTCCATGTCCCAAGGTCGCGCAAGCTACTCTATGGAATTCAAAAAATACAATACAGCTCCGTCGCACATCGTCGAAACTGTAACCAAAAAACAAGGCTGATTGGCTGAGTTAATCCCCTTTAGGCTAGCTAGGAGTTCACTGTCGTGGCTAAAGAAAAATTTCAACGTAACAAACCGCACGTCAACGTTGGCACCATCGGTCACGTCGACCACGGTAAAACCACTCTGACTGCTGCTCTGACTCGCGTTTGCTCCGAAGTTTTCGGTTCGGCAAAAGTTGACTTCGACAAGATCGACAGCGCACCAGAAGAAAAAGCTCGTGGTATCACCATCAACACTGCGCACGTTGAGTACGATTCGTCCGTACGTCACTACGCGCACGTTGACTGCCCAGGTCACGCCGACTACGTCAAAAACATGATCACCGGTGCTGCCCAGATGGACGGCGCGATCCTGGTTTGCTCGGCTGCCGACGGCCCGATGCCACAAACCCGTGAGCACATCCTGCTGTCCCGTCAGGTTGGCGTTCCGTACATCGTTGTCTTCCTGAACAAGGCTGACATGGTTGACGACGCTGAGCTGCTGGAACTGGTCGAGATGGAAGTCCGTGACCTGCTGAGCACTTACGAGTTCCCAGGTGATGACACTCCAATCATCATCGGTTCGGCTCTGATGGCTCTGAACGGCCAAGACGACAACGAAATGGGCACCACTGCTGTCAAGAAGCTGGTTGAGACTCTGGACGTTTACATCCCAGAGCCTGAGCGCGCTATCGACAAGCCGTTCCTGATGCCTATCGAAGACGTGTTCTCGATCTCGGGTCGCGGTACCGTTGTTACCGGTCGTGTTGAGCGTGGCATCATCAAGATCCAGGAAGAAGTAGAAATCGTGGGTCTGCGTGACACCACCAAAACTACTTGCACTGGCGTCGAGATGTTCCGCAAGCTGCTGGACGAAGGTCGTGCCGGTGAGAACTGCGGCGTTCTGCTGCGTGGCACCAAGCGTGACGACGTTGAGCGTGGTCAGGTTCTGGTCAAGCCAGGCACCGTCAAGCCGCACACTCAGTTCGAAGCTGAAATCTACGTTCTGAGCAAAGAAGAAGGTGGTCGTCACACTCCATTCTTCAAAGGCTACCGTCCTCAGTTCTACTTCCGTACTACCGACGTAACTGGTAGCTGCGAACTGCCGGAAGGCGTAGAGATGGTAATGCCAGGTGATAACGTGAAAGTTTCCGTTACCCTGATCAAGCCAATCGCTATGGAAGATGGTCTGCGTTTCGCCATTCGTGAAGGCGGTCGTACCGTCGGCGCCGGCGTCGTGGCCAAAATCATCGCCTAAGCGTTGATTTGAAGAAGAAGCCCCCGCCTTGCGGGGGCTTTTTTATTTGGTTGACACTACTAAAGGGCATCTATAGAATTGCGCCTCCTTTAATCGGGCCTATTGCGCTCGGTGGGAATAGCAATCGGAGTCTGGAATCCAATGCAAAATCAACAAATCCGTATCAGGTTGAAGGCTTTTGACCATCGCCTGATCGACCAATCGACCCAGGAAATCGTGGAAACCGCGAAACGTACTGGTGCACAGGTGCGTGGTCCTATTCCACTGCCTACCCGTAAGGAGCGGTTCACCGTTCTGGTTTCCCCGCACGTCAACAAAGACGCGCGCGACCAGTACGAAATCCGCACTCACAAGCGCGTTCTGGACATCGTCCAGCCAACGGATAAAACCGTTGACGCTCTTATGAAGCTTGATCTTGCGGCCGGTGTGGAAGTACAGATCAGCCTCGGCTAAGACTCGGGTCTTAGTCGTGTAACGCTCTGAAATGGGCGGCCATAGCGGGTGAAAGCCCCGTACACTCATGAGGTTTATAACATGACTATTGGTGTAGTCGGGCGTAAGTGTGGGATGACCCGCATTTTCACCGAAGAAGGTGTCTCCATTCCGGTCACGGTCATTGAGATCGAGCCGAATCGCGTCACTCAGTTCAAAACCGAAGAAACCGATGGCTATCGTGCAGTGCAAGTCACTGTCGGCGAGCGTCGCGCTTCGCGTGTGACCGCAGCTCAGGCGGGTCACTTCGCCAAGGCTAACGTTGCTGCAGGTCGTACCGTCCTGGAATTCCGTCTTGAAGAAGGCGAATACAAGGCTGGCGATCTGATCAATGCCGAAATCTTTGCCGCAGGCCAACTGGTAGACGTTACCGGTCAGTCGAAGGGTAAAGGCTTCGCGGGTACTATCAAGCGCTGGAATTTCCGCGGCCAAGATAACACCCACGGTAACTCGGTTTCCCACCGTGTCCCGGGCTCTATCGGCCAGTGCCAGACTCCTGGTCGTGTATTCAAGGGCAAAAAAATGTCCGGTCATATGGGCGCTGAGCGCGTGACCGTGCAGTCCCTCGAAGTAGTGCGCGTGGACGCTGAACGCAACCTGCTGCTGGTCAAGGGTGCCGTTCCTGGCGCTACTGGCGGCAATCTGGTTGTACGTCCAGCAGCCAAGGCTCGCGGTTAAGGGGAAGCTGACATGCAATTAAACGTAAATGACGCTCAGGCAATCGAAGTTTCCGAACTGACATTTGGCGGCGAATTCAACGAGACGCTGGTGCACCAGGCAGTCGTGGCCTACATGGCTGGCGGTCGTCAGGGCAGCAAGCAGCAAAAGACCCGTTCCGACGTATCCGGTGGCGGTAAGCGCCCTTGGCGTCAGAAAGGTACTGGCCGTGCTCGTGCCGGTACTATCCGCAGCCCAATCTGGCGCGGCGGCGGCACCACTTTCGCAGCGCGTCCTCAGGATCACTCGCAAAAGCTCAACAAGAAGATGTATCGCGCAGCACTGCGCTCCATCCTCGCCGAGCTGGTACGTACTGATCGCCTGGTTGTGGTTCAGGACTTCGCTGTTGAAGCGCCGAAAACCAAAGACCTGCTGGGCAAGCTGAACGACATGGGTCTGACCGATGTTCTGATCGTGTCCGATGCCGTTGACCAGAATCTGTACCTGGCTGCTCGTAACCTGCCGCACGTCGATGTACGTGACGTACAGGGTTCCGATCCGGTCAGTCTGATCGCATACGACAAGGTTCTGATTACCGTGTCGGCCGTGAAGAAATTCGAGGAGCTGCTGGGATGAACCAGGAACGCGTATTTAAAGTTCTGCTTGGCCCGCATGTATCCGAGAAGGCCACAGTTCTGGCTGACAAGAAAGGTCAGTTCGTATTCAAGGTGGCGACCGACGCAACCAAGCTTGAAATCAAGAAGGCTGTCGAAGCGCTGTTCAGCGTGAAGGTAGAGCGCGTCACTACCCTGAATGTTCTGGGTAAGACTAAGCGCACTGCTCGCGGTCTGGGCAAGCGTAATGACTGGAAGAAGGCAGTAATCTCCCTTCAGCCAGGCCAAGATCTCGATTTCAGCAGCAGTGCTGAGTAAGGAAGGGGTGCATCATGGCAATCGTTAAATGCAAACCGACTTCCCCTGGCCGCCGTTTTGTGGTCAAGGTGGTCAACAAGGAGCTGCATAAAGGCGCTCCTCACGCACCGCTGCTCGAGAAAAAATCGAAGTCTGGTGGTCGTAACAACAATGGTCGTATCACTACTCGTCACATCGGTGGTGGTCACAAGCAGCATTACCGTCTGGTCGACTTCCGTCGCAACGACAAGGATGGCATCGCTGCCATCGTTGAGCGTATCGAATACGATCCAAACCGTACTGCTCACATTGCCCTGCTGCGTTATGCAGACGGCGAGCGTCGTTACATCATCGCCCCTAAAGGCGTGAGTGCCGGCGACCAGCTGATCTCGGGTGCCCTGGCTCCAATCAAGCCTGGTAACACTCTGCAGCTTCGCAGTATCCCGGTAGGTAGCACCATTCACGCTATCGAGCTCAAGCCTGGTAAAGGCGCTCAGATCGCACGTTCCGCTGGTGCTTCGGCTCAGCTGGTCGCTCGTGAAGGTGTCTACGTGACTCTGCGTCTTCGCTCCGGCGAAATGCGTAAAGTACTGGCTGAATGCCGTGCAACGCTGGGTGAAGTCTCGAACTCCGAGCACAGCCTGCGTTCGCTGGGTAAAGCTGGTGCCAAACGCTGGCGTGGCGTTCGCCCAACCGTTCGTGGTGTTGCCATGAACCCGGTTGACCACCCACATGGTGGTGGTGAAGGTCGTACCTCCGGTGGTCGTCATCCGGTATCGCCATGGGGCTTCCCAACCAAGGGTGCGAAGACTCGTGGTAATAAGCGTACCGACAAAATGATCGTCCGTCGTCGCAAGTAAATAGAGGGATACGACAGTGCCACGTTCTCTGAAAAAAGGTCCTTTTATTGATCTTCACCTACTGAAGAAGATCGAAGTGGCGGCGGAGAAGAACGATCGCAAACCAGTTAAAACCTGGTCTCGTCGTTCGATCATCCTGCCACAAATGGTCGGTCTGACCATCGCAGTACACAACGGTCGCCAACACGTGCCAGTTCTGGTAAGTGAAGATATGGTCGGCCATAAACTGGGCGAGTTTGCCGGTACCCGTACTTATCGCGGGCACGTGGCAGACAAGAAAGCCAAGCGTTAAGGGGTAAGGAACGATGGAAGTAGCCGCTAAGTTGTCGGGCGCTCGAATCTCCGCCCAGAAAGCCCGCTTGGTCGCCGACCAGATTCGCGGGAAGAAGGTGGGCGAGGCGCTCAACCTGTTGGCTTTCAGCAGCAAAAAAGCCGCTGAGATCCTGAAGAAATTGCTGGAGTCGGCCGTAGCCAACGCCGAGCATAACGAAGGCGCAGACGTTGATGACCTGAAGGTCTCCACCGTTTTCGTCAACGAAGGGCGTTCGCTGAAGCGCATCATGCCACGTGCCAAAGGCCGTGCTGATCGCATCGTCAAGCGGTCTTGCCATATCACTGTCAAGGTTGCTGACAAGTAACGGAGTCGAAGAGATGGGTCAGAAAGTACATCCCATTGGCATTCGCCTGGGAATCGTCAAGGAGCACACCTCCGTCTGGTACGCAGACGGCCGCACTTATGCAGACTACCTGTTGGCAGACCTGCAAGTGCGTGAGTATCTCCAAGACAAACTAAAAAGCGCGTCCGTAAGCCGTATCGATATCCATCGTCCGGCTCAGACAGCACGCATCACCATCCACACCGCTCGTCCCGGCATCGTGATCGGCAAGAAGGGTGAGGATGTTGAAAAACTGCGTCAGGACCTGACCAAGCAAATGGGTGTGCCTGTGCACATCAATATCGAAGAGATCCGCAAGCCGGAACTCGACGGTATGCTGGTTGCCCAGAGCGTTGCTCAGCAGCTGGAGCGTCGTGTGATGTTCCGTCGCGCCATGAAGCGCGCCGTACAGAACGCCATCCGCATTGGTGCCAAAGGCATCAAGATCCAGGTGAGCGGTCGTCTCGGCGGTGCTGAAATCGCACGTACTGAATGGTATCGCGAAGGGCGTGTGCCACTGCACACCCTGCGTGCCGACATCGACTATGCCACTTACGAAGCTCACACCACTTACGGTGTGATCGGTGTAAAGGTTTGGATCTTCAAAGGCGAAGTAATTGGTGGTCGCCAGGAAGAGCTGAAACCTCAAGCACCAGCGCCTCGTAAAAAAGCTGCCAAGTAAGGGGTACGCCAAATGTTGCAACCAAAGCGTACGAAGTTCCGCAAGCAGATGACTGGCCACAACCGTGGTCTGGCACTGCGCGGTAGCAAAGTCAGCTTCGGCGAATTCGCGCTGAAAGCTGTTGCCCGCGGTCGTCTCACCGCCCGTCAGATCGAGTCGGCACGTCGTGCCCTGACCCGTCACGTAAAACGTGGCGGCAAGATCTGGATCCGTGTATTCCCGGACAAGCCTGTAACCAAGAAGCCTCTTGAAGTGCGGATGGGTAAAGGTAAGGGTTCGGTAGAATACTGGGTTGCCCAGATCCAGCCAGGCAAAGTCCTGTACGAGATCGAGGGTGTTTCTGAAGAGTTGGCGCGTGAGGCTTTTGCCCTGGCTGCTGCAAAGCTGCCACTCGCCACCTCCTTTGTTAAGCGGACGGTGATGTGATGAAAGCGAATGAACTTCGTGAGAAATCAGCACAGCAGCTGAATGAGCAATTGCTCGGCCTGCTGCGCGACCAGTTCAATCTGCGTATGCAGAAAGCAACTGGTCAGTTGGGGCAGTCGCACCTGCTCTCGCAAGTTAAGCGTGACATCGCTCGCGTGAAAACTGTGCTCAACCAGCAGGCAGGTAAGTGATCATGGCTGAAGCTGAAAAAACCGTCCGTACGCTGACCGGCCGTGTCGTCAGTGACAAAATGGACAAGACCATCACCGTACTGATCGAGCGTCGCGTAAAGCACCCGATCTACGGTAAATACGTTAAGCGTTCGACTAAGCTGCACGCGCACGACGAAACCAATCAGTGCCATATCGGCGACAAGGTCACGATTCGTGAAACTCGTCCGGTAGCCAAGACCAAGTCCTGGGCGCTGGTTGAGATCCTCGAACGCGCTGTGGAAGTCTAAGGGCTAGGGGTCGGAGAAATTTTATGATTCAGACTCAATCCATGCTCGATGTGGCCGACAACAGTGGCGCTCGCCGTGTGATGTGCATCAAGGTGCTCGGTGGTTCCCATCGTCGTTACGCTGGTATCGGTGACATCATCAAAGTAACCGTCAAGGAAGCAATTCCTCGCGGTAAAGTGAAGAAAGGCCAGGTAATGACTGCTGTTGTAGTCCGTACCCGTCACGGCGTTCGCCGTGCCGACGGTTCGATCATTCGCTTCGATGGTAACGCTGCTGTTCTGCTGAACAACAAGCAAGAGCCGATCGGTACCCGTATCTTTGGGCCAGTGACTCGTGAACTTCGCGGTGAGAAGTTCATGAAGATCGTCTCGCTCGCCCCTGAAGTGCTGTAAGGAGATCCGACATGCAAAAGATTCGTCGTGACGACGAGATCATCGTGATCGCCGGCAAAGACAAAGGTAAGCGCGGTAAGGTGCTGAAGGTGCTCGCTGACGACCGTCTGGTCGTTGGTGGGATCAACCTGGTCAAGCGCCATACCAAGCCTAACCCGATGTCGGGCGTACAGGGCGGTATCGTCGAGAAAGAAGCGCCACTGCACGCTTCCAACGTAGCCATTTTCAACAGCGAAACCAGCAAGGCTGATCGCGTAGGCTTCAAAGTTGAAGAAGGCAAAAAAATTCGTGTCTTCAAGTCGACCCAAAAAGCGGTTGATGCTTGAACACTGCTAGGTAGAAGACCATGGCACGACTGAAAGAGATTTATCGGAAGGAAATCGCTCCCAAGCTTAAGGAAGATCTTAAGCTGGCGAACGTGATGGAAGTTCCGCGCGTTACAAAAATCACCCTGAACATGGGTCTGGGCGAAGCGATCGGCGACAAAAAAGTCATCGAACACGCTGTGGCTGATCTGGAAAAGATCACCGGTCAGAAAGCCATTGTGACTTACGCTCGTAAATCCATCGCGGGCTTCAAAGTCCGTGAGGGATGGCCGATTGGCGTCAAGGTTACTCTGCGCCGTGATCGTATGTACGAGTTCCTGGATCGTCTGCTGTCGATCTCCCTGCCTCGGGTTCGCGACTTCCGCGGCCTGAATGCCAAGTCCTTCGATGGTCGTGGCAACTACAGCATGGGCGTGAAAGAGCAGATCATTTTCCCGGAAATCGATTACGACAAGATCGATGCTCTGCGCGGTCTGGACATTACCCTGACCACCACTGCCAAGAACGATGAAGAAGGCCGCGCTCTGCTGCGTGCTTTCAAATTCCCGTTCCGCAACTGATTGGAGTAGGACTAATGGCCAAGAAGAGCATGAAAAACCGTGAGCTGAAGCGTCAGCTCACCGTTGCCAAGTACGCCAAGAAGCGTGCAGAGCTGAAAGCAATCATCGTGGATCTGAACGCAAGTCCAGAAGCACGTTGGGAAGCTACCGTAGCCCTGCAGAAGCAACCACGTGACGCCAGCGCTGCGCGCCTGCGTAACCGTTGCCGCCTGACTGGTCGTCCGCACGGCGTGTACCGCAAGTTCGGCCTGGGCCGTAACATGCTGCGTCAAGCTGCAATGCGTGGTGACGTACCAGGTCTGGTTAAAGCCAGCTGGTAATACCTTTCTCGTGTCGCAAGGCCGGCGGGTCAAACCGTCGGTCAGCGCGAACCCCGAGATTGAATCAAGCCCCTTTTGGGGCTTGATTCATTTCTGGCGTAGGTCTAGAATTGCCGGCTCGCCTGAGCCCGTGTTTTTATGACCGGAGTCGTTCGGCGACATGCTGTAGCCGCGAGGCTAATTTTATTTGTATCAGGAGCGTCTAGCCCATGAGTATGCAGGACCCGTTAGCGGACATGCTAACTCGTATCCGTAATGCCCAGATGGCCGAAAAGCCCGTTGTAAGCATGCCATCCTCCACGTTGAAGGTGGCTGTAGCCAAAGTCCTGAAGGACGAAGGTTACATTGCGGATTACCAGGTCAGCGGCGAAGTCAAGCCTTCGCTGTCTATTGAGCTGAAGTACTTCGAAGGCCGTCCAGTCATCGAAGAAGTCAAACGCGTCAGCCGTCCAGGCCTGCGTCAGTACAAGTCCTCCGACGATCTGCCAAAAGTTCGTGGCGGTCTCGGTGTGTCTATCGTCTCCACCAACAAAGGTGTGATGACGGATCGTGCTGCACGCGCTGCCGGTGTCGGTGGCGAAGTGCTTTGCACAGTGTTCTAAGGGGGGGATAGGTATGTCACGCGTAGCTAAGAACCCCGTCAAGCTGCCATCGGGCGTCGAAGTCAAACTCGTCGGTCAGCAGCTTTCGGTGAAGGGTGCCAAGGGTACTCTTGAACTGAACGTCCATTCGTCCGTTGAAATTGTTGAAGAGTCCGGTGAGCTGCGTTTTGCTGCTCGCAACGGCGATCAACAAACTCGCGCAATGGCCGGTACCACCCGTGCCCTGGTCAACAACATGGTCCAAGGCGTAAGCCAAGGCTTCGAGCGCAAGCTCCAGCTGGTCGGTGTTGGTTACAAGGCGCAAGTTAAAGGCTCGGTCCTGAACCTGGCACTTGGCTTCTCGCACCCGGTGGATTACGAACTGCCAAATGGCATCACCGCTGAGACCCCCAGCCAGACCGATATCTTTATTCGTGGTATCGACAAGCAGTTGGTTGGTCAAGTGGCCGCTGAGATCCGCGACTTCCGCCGTCCTGAGCCGTACAAAGGCAAAGGTGTGCGTTACGCGGACGAAGTCGTCCGTCGTAAAGAAGCCAAGAAGAAGTAGGGCATAGCAAATGACCGTCAAAAAAGTTACCCGACTGCGTCGCGCTCGCAAAGCACGCCTGAAAATGCACGAACTCGAAGTCGTGCGCCTCTGCGTGCACCGCTCTTCGCAGCACATTTATGCCCAGGTCATCTCGGCCGACGGCAGCAAAGTCCTGGCAAGCGCTTCGACTTTGGACAAAGAACTGCGTGATGCTGCCACCGGCAACATCGAGGCGGCCACTAAGGTTGGCAAGTTGGTTGCTGAGCGTGCTAAGGCCGCTGGTGTATCGCAAGTTGCTTTCGACCGTTCTGGCTTCAAGTACCACGGCCGTGTCAAAGCGCTGGCTGATGCTGCTCGTGAAGGCGGGCTGGAGTTCTAAGTTATGGCAAATAACGACCAAAAACGCGACGAAGGCTACATCGAGAAGCTCGTCCAGGTTAACCGCGTTGCCAAGACCGTCAAAGGCGGTCGTATCTTCACTTTCACCGCGTTGACCGTGGTGGGTGATGGCAAAGGCCGTGTTGGCTTCGGTCGCGGCAAATCCCGCGAAGTACCTGCTGCTATCCAGAAAGCTATGGAAGCTGCTCGTCGCAACATGATCCAGGTTGATCTGGACGGCACCACTCTGCAGTACGCTATCAAGTCCGCCCACGGCGCTTCGAAGGTGTACATGCAGCCTGCTTCCGAAGGTACCGGTATCATCGCCGGTGGCGCGATGCGTGCCGTACTGGAAGTCGCTGGTGTCCAGAACGTTCTGGCCAAGTGCTACGGCTCGACTAACCCTGTAAACGTGGTTCACGCCACTTTCAAGGGTCTGAAGAGCATGCAGTCTCCTGAGTCCATTGCTGCCAAGCGTGGCAAGCGTGTTGAGGAGATCGTCTGATCATGGCTACCGTTAAAGTAACGCTGATCAAAAGCACCGCCGGCCGTCTCCCTAACCACAAACTGTGCGTTAAGGGTCTGGGTCTGCGTCGCATCGGTCACACCGTAGAAGTCCTTGATACTCCCGAGAATCGCGGGATGATCAACAAGGCTTACTACCTGCTGCGCGTCGAGGGTTAATCGATGAAACTCAATGATCTGAGTCCTGCTCCGGGTTCCCGCCCAGAGAAGCATCGTCCGGGCCGTGGTATCGGTAGCGGTTTGGGCAAGACCGGTGGCCGCGGCCACAAAGGTCAAACCTCCCGCTCCGGTGGCACCATTGCTCCGGGCTTTGAGGGTGGCCAACAGCCCCTGCATCGTCGTCTGCCGAAGTTCGGTTTCGTTTCCCTGAAAGCCATGGACCGCGCAGAAGTGCGTCTGTCCGAGCTGGCCAAAGTGGAAGGCGACATCGTTACTGTGCAGACCTTGAAAGATGCCAACGTGATTAACCAGAACGTACAGCGTGTGAAAATCATGCTGTCGGGCGAAGTTACTCGCGCTGTCACTATCAAGGGTATCGCCGTCACCAAAGGTGCACGTGCGGCTATCGAAGCAGCTGGCGGCAAGTTCGAGGAATAAATGGCTAAGCAAGGTGCTCTCTCAGCGCTCAGCAAAGGCGGGTTGTCCGAACTCTGGGCTCGACTGCGTTTCCTGTTCCTGGCGATTATCGTCTATCGGATCGGTGCGCATATCCCAGTGCCAGGTATCAACCCGGACCGGCTGGCCGAACTGTTTCGACAGAATGAGGGGACCATTCTTAGCTTGTTCAACATGTTTTCCGGTGGCGCACTGGAACGGATGAGCATCTTTGCACTGGGGATCATGCCGTATATCTCGGCATCGATCATCATGCAGCTGATGACCGCCGTCAGTCCGCAACTGGAGCAGTTGAAGAAGGAAGGTGAGGCTGGTCGTCGCAAGATCAGCCAATACACCCGCTATCTCACCGTCATCCTGGCCCTGGTTCAAGCTGTCGGCATGTCCGTCGGCCTGGCGGGTCAGGGCGTTGCGTTCTCTGCAGACTTCGGCTTCCACTTCGTGGCCGTCACCACCTTTGTGGCGGGGGCGATGTTCATGATGTGGCTGGGCGAGCAGATTACCGAGCGCGGTGTTGGCAACGGTATCTCGATGTTGATCTTCGCAGGTATTGTTGCCGGTCTTCCGAGGGCGATCGGGCAGTCTTTCGAGTCTGCACGTCAGGGCGATATCAACATTTTCGCGTTGGTCGCCATCGGGTTGCTGGCTGTAGCGATCATCGGTTTTGTGGTGTTCATCGAGCGTGGCCAGCGTCGTATTGCTGTGCACTACGCCAAGCGTCAGCAGGGCCGCAAGGTCTTTGCTGCGCAGACCAGCCACTTGCCGTTGAAAGTGAACATGGCAGGCGTTATTCCTGCCATCTTCGCAAGCAGCATTTTGCTGTTCCCGGCTTCGTTGGGTTCCTGGTTTGGTCAGTCCGAAGGTATGGGCTGGTTGCAGGACATCTCGCAGTCGATCGCTCCTGGTCAGCCGTTGAACATTCTGCTGTTTAGTGCAGGGATCATTTTCTTCTGCTTCTTCTATACGGCGTTGATGTTCAATCCGAAAGACGTAGCGGAAAACCTGAAAAAGTCCGGTGCCTTTATTCCGGGTATCCGTCCAGGCGAACAGTCGGCCCGCTACATTGATGGCGTGTTGACCCGTTTGACCCTGTTCGGTGCTCTCTATATGACGGCGGTGTGTCTGCTTCCCCAGTTTCTGGTGGTCGCGGCCAACGTTCCGTTCTACCTTGGCGGGACCTCGTTGCTGATCGTGGTCGTGGTTGTGATGGACTTCATGTCGCAAGTACAATCGCACCTCGTTTCGCACCAGTATGAATCCCTGATGAAGAAAGCCAACCTGAAGGGCTACGGCGGCAGCAACATGCTGCGCTGAGAGACCCATAAGGTTCGAGGAGTTGGTGATGAAAGTTCGTGCATCGGTGAAAAAGCTGTGCCGCAACTGCAAGATTATTCGCCGCGAAGGTGTCGTTCGAGTAATTTGCAGCGCGGAACCACGTCATAAGCAGCGCCAAGGCTGATTGTGAGCTGTGTTTAAGCCCAGCAGCTAGTGCGCTGCTGGGTTGATTATTTGTTACTACAGCGATATTATCTCGCGCCCTATTTCTTGGCTTCCGGGGCGTAGGTAGCTGTCAACTGGAGTTCCACTGAATGGCCCGTATTGCAGGCGTTAACATTCCGGATAACAAGCATACTGTTATCTCGCTGACCTACATCTACGGTGTTGGTCGCACCACTGCGCAGAAAATCTGTGCAGTTACCGGGGTAAACCCGGCCGCAAAGATCAAGGATCTGAGCGACGAGCAGATCGAACAACTGCGTGGCGAAGTGGCGAAGATCACCACTGAAGGTGACCTGCGTCGCGAAATCAACATGAAGATCAAACGCTTGATGGACCTGGGCTGCTACCGCGGTCTGCGTCATCGTCGCGGTCTGCCAGTACGCGGTCAGCGTACCAAGACCAACGCACGTACTCGCAAAGGTCCGCGCAAGCCGATCCGCAAGTAATCGCTCCAGCGTTTCGACAGGAATATAGTCATGGCAAAACCTGCTGCTCGTCCTCGTAAGAAAGTCAAAAAGACAGTGGTTGATGGCATCGCCCACATCCACGCGTCTTTTAACAACACCATCGTCACCATCACCGATCGTCAAGGTAACGCGCTGTCTTGGGCTACCTCCGGCGGTTCGGGTTTCCGTGGTTCGCGTAAGTCCACCCCGTTCGCGGCTCAAGTAGCTGCCGAGCGTGCTGGTCAAGCCGCGCTGGAGTACGGTCTGAAGAACCTCGACGTCAACGTCAAGGGTCCAGGCCCAGGTCGTGAGTCTGCCGTTCGTGCTTTGAATGGTTGTGGCTATAAGATCGCCAGCATCACCGACGTGACGCCAATCCCGCACAACGGGTGCCGTCCGCCGAAGAAGCGCCGCGTGTAATCCAGGAGACTGTAAGAAATGGCTCGTTACATTGGTCCAAAATGCAAACTTGCTCGCCGTGAAGGCACCGACCTCTTTCTGAAGAGCGGTGTTCGCGCACTCGAGTCCAAGTGCAACATCGAAGCAGCTCCAGGCATCCACGGTCAGCGCCGCGGTCGTCAGTCCGATTACGGCACCCAGCTGCGTGAAAAGCAAAAAGTACGTCGTATCTACGGTGTTCTCGAGCGTCAGTTCAGCGGCTACTACAAGCAAGCCGCTAGCAAGAAAGGTGCAACCGGTGAAAACCTGCTGCAACTGCTCGAATGCCGTCTGGACAACGTCGTATATCGCATGGGCTTCGGCTCGACGCGTGCCGAATCCCGTCAACTGGTTTCGCACAAGTCCATCAGCGTAAACGGTCAGACCGTTAACGTACCTTCGTATCAGGTACGTGCTGGCGACGTCGTTGCTGTGCGTGAAAAAGCTAAGAACCAACTGCGTATTGTCCAGGCTCTGGATCTGTGTGCCCAACGTGGCCGCGTAGAATGGGTAGACGTAGACACTGAGAAGAAATCGGGCGTTTTCAAAAGCGTTCCTGCTCGCAGTGATCTATCCGCCGACATCAACGAAAGCCTGATTGTCGAGCTCTACTCCAAGTAAGGGCTAGAAAATAGGTGCATCCATGCAGAGTTCGGTAAATGAGTTCCTGACACCCCGCCATATTGATGTGCAGGTTGTCAGTCCAACCCGCGCCAAAATCACGCTCGAGCCTCTCGAGCGTGGCTTCGGCCACACCCTGGGCAACGCGCTGCGTCGCATTCTGTTGTCCTCCATGCCCGGCTGTGCAGTAGTCGAGGCCGAGATCGACGGTGTACTCCACGAGTACAGCGCGATCGAAGGTGTACAGGAAGATGTCATTGAAATCCTGTTGAACCTCAAGGGCCTGGCTATCAAGCTGCACGGTCGAGACGAAGTTACGCTGACCTTGTCTAAAAAGGGTTCGGGGGTGGTTACCGCTGCCGATATTCAGCTGGATCACGATGTCGAGATCGTCAACCCCGATCACGTAATCGCTAACCTGGCGTCCAACGGCGTCCTGAACATGAAGCTCACCGTAGCTCGTGGTCGTGGTTATGAGCCGGCAGACTCGCGTCAGAGCGATGAAGACGAAAGCCGCAGCATTGGTCGCTTGCAGCTTGACTCTTCGTTCAGCCCGGTACGTCGTATCGCTTACGTGGTGGAAAACGCCCGTGTCGAGCAGCGTACTAACCTGGACAAGCTGGTTATTGATCTGGAAACCAACGGTACTCTGGATCCTGAAGAGGCCATTCGCCGCGCTGCAACCATCCTGCAACAGCAGTTGGCTGCGTTCGTCGACCTCAAAGGTGACAGTGAGCCAGTGGTAGTCGAACAGGAAGACGAGATCGATCCGATCCTGCTTCGTCCGGTTGACGATTTGGAACTGACTGTACGTTCGGCCAACTGCCTGAAGGCGGAGAACATCTACTACATCGGCGACCTGATTCAGCGCACCGAAGTAGAGCTGTTGAAAACTCCGAACCTGGGCAAGAAGTCCCTGACCGAGATCAAGGACGTATTGGCCTCCCGTGGTCTGTCACTCGGCATGCGCCTCGACAACTGGCCGCCGGCAAGTCTTAAGAAGGACGACAAGGCCACGGCCTGATCGTCGTAATCACCGAACGAGAGTTTGGTAAGGAATGAACCATGCGTCATCGTAAAAGTGGACGTCACCTGAGCCGTACCAGCTCCCACCGCAAAGCCATGTTCCAGAACATGGCGGTGTCGCTGTTCGAGCACGAGCTGATCAAGACTACCCTGCCGAAAGCCAAGGAACTGCGCCGCGTTGCCGAGCCGCTGATCACCCTGGCCAAGGTAGACAGCGTTGCTAACCGCCGTTTGGCTTTCGACCGTACTCGTTCGAAAGAAATGGTTGGCAAACTGTTCAACGATCTGGGCAAGCGCTACGCCACCCGTCAGGGCGGCTACCTGCGCATCCTGAAGTGCGGTTTCCGCGCTGGCGACAACGCGCCAATGGCGTACGTCGAGCTGGTTGATCGTCCTGTTGGCGGCGCTGTAGAAGCTGCCGAATAAGACGTCAGTCTGATCACAAAAAACCGGGCCTAGTGCCCGGTTTTTTGTTGTCTGGTATTGGCAATCCCTATCAACGTTTAACAATCAATCAATTTACGATTGTAAAGACTTTGGACAATAATCTTCCCCAAGCCCATTAGCCGGCTGCACCAAGCCTGAGGAAGATAATTAGATGAGCCAGAACAGAACGCTTACAACCGCCAGCGGCGCTCCTGTCGCCGACAACCAGAACTCTCGTTCTGCAGGCCCACGTGGTCCCTTGCTGCTTGAAGACTTTCACCTGATCGAGAAGCTCGCGCACTTCAACCGCGAGAACATCCCTGAGCGTCGTGTACACGCCAAGGGTTCGGGTGCCCACGGCACTTTCACGGTCACCCGCGACATCACTCAATACAGCTACGCCAGGCTGTTCGAGTCGGTCGGCAAACAGACGCCGATCTTCCTGCGTTTCTCCACCGTCGGTGGCGAGCGTGGCTCGGCGGATACCGAGCGCGATCCTCGTGGTTTCGCCATCAAGTTCTATACCGAAGAAGGCAACTGGGACATCGTGGGTAACAACACGCCGGTGTTCTTTATCCGCGATCCGCTGAAATTCCCCGACTTTATCCACACCCAGAAGCGCTTGCCGCAGAGCAACCTGAAAAGCGGTCAGATGATGTGGGATTTCTGGTCGCATTCGCCTGAAGCGTTGCACCAGGTCACGATTCTGTTTTCCGACCGTGGGATCCCGGATGGCTATCGCCACATGCACGGCTTCGGCAGCCACACGTACAGCCTGATCAACGAGGCCGGTGAGCGTCATTGGGTCAAATGGCACTACAAGACCAAACAAGGCATCAAGAACCTGCCACCGGTCGAGGCGGCGCGCCTGGCCGGTACAGATCCGGACTATGCCCAGCGTGATCTGTTCGGTGCCATCGAGCGCGGTGACTTCCCGAAATGGCAGGTGTGCATTCAGATCATGACTGAAGAGCAGGCGGCCAATCACTACGAAAACCCTTTCGATGTGACCAAGACCTGGTCGCAGAAAGAATTCCCGCTGATCGAAGTCGGCGAGCTGGAGCTCAACCGTAACCCGCTCAACTACTTTGCCGAAGTCGAGCAGGCGGCGTTCGGGCCGAGCAACATGGTGCCGGGTGTTGGCCTGTCGCCAGACCGCATGCTGCAAGGCCGTGTATTCGCCTATGCCGATGCGCATCGCTATCGCGTAGGCACCAATCACCAGCACCTGCCGATCAACGCCTCGCAAAGCCCTGTGCACACTTACCAGCGTGACGGCGCGATGGCCCTGGGCAACAACGGTGGTGCAGCGCCCAACTACGAGCCCAACAGCTACGCCGATGCACCCAAGCAAGCGCCTCGCTACGCTGAGCCTGCACTGGCGCTCAGTGGCACGGCCGATCGTCACGATCACCGCGAAGACACCGACTATTACAGCCATGCCGGCAAGTTGTTCAACCTGATGAACGACGATCAGAAAGCCCTGCTGATCAACAATATCGCCGGTGCGATGGCCGGGGTCAGCAGCGATGTGGTGCAGCGTCAGTTGCAGCACTTCTACAAGGCTGACGCCGCTTATGGCGAAGGCGTTGCCAAAGCGCTGGGCGTAACCTTGAGCTAAGTCGTAGTGATAAACAGAACCGCCCGCATTTGGGCGGTTTTTCGCATCTGGATGCCCGATTTTCGCTGCTTTTTATCGAATTATTGCGCCAACGGTCGTGACCTTGGAGACGCCTTGGTTCAAAATACAGCCTTTCAGCAGGAGATGGACGGCGATGCAAGGCCACCCAGACGTAATCGATTATCTCAACACGTTGCTCACCGGCGAGCTCGCCGCCCGCGATCAATATTTCATCCATTCGCGCATGTACGAAGACTGGGGTTTCGCCAAGCTCTACGAGCGCATCAACCATGAGATGGAAGAAGAAGGGCAACACGCCGATGCGTTGATCCGTCGGATCCTGATGCTCGAAGGCACTCCACGCATGCGTCCCGATGATCTGGACGTCGGCACCACCGTGCCGGAGATGCTGGCCAGTGACCTGCGCCTGGAATACAAGGTCCGCGGCGCACTGTGCAAAGGCATCGCACTGTGCGAGCAACATGGCGACTACATAAGCCGCGACATCCTGCGCGCCCAACTGGCCGACACCGAAGAAGATCACACCTACTGGCTGGAGCAGCAGATGGGCCTGATCAAGTCCATCGGCCTGCAGAACTACCTGCAATCGCAGTTCTGAGTCGACGCCTGTAAAAAAGCCCCTGCACTTACCGTGACAGGGGCTTTTTCATGTCGCCGGTTTACGCGCGATCCCGCTCCAGCAGCGGTTTCAGGTAATGCCCGGTATACGACTGCTCCATCTCGGCCACCTGCTCGGGCGTGCCGACCGCAATGATCTGCCCGCCGCGTGAACCGCCTTCCGGCCCCAGGTCGACCAGCCAGTCGGCGGTCTTGATAACGTCCAGGTTGTGCTCGATCACCACAACGGTGTTGCCGTGGTCGCGCAGGCGATGCAGCACATCGAGCAATTGCTGGATATCGGCAAAGTGCAGGCCGGTGGTCGGCTCGTCGAGGATGTACAGGGTCTTGCGGGTATCGCGCTTGGACAGCTCGCGCGACAGCTTGACCCGCTGCGCCTCACCACCCGACAGCGTGGTCGCCGACTGCCCCAGCTTGATGTACGACAGCCCGACATCGACCAGCGTTTGCAGCTTGCGCGCCAGCGCCGGCACCGCTTCGAAGAACTCGCGGGCATCCTCGATGGTCATTTCCAGCACCTCGTGGATGTTCTTGCCCTTGTACTTGATCTCCAGCGTCTCGCGGTTATAGCGCTTGCTCTTGCACACATCGCACGGCACATAGATGTCGGGCAAGAAGTGCATCTCGACCTTGATCAAGCCGTCGCCCTGACAGGCTTCGCAGCGTCCGCCCTTGACGTTGAACGAGAAACGGCCCGGGCCGTAGCCGCGCGAACGCGACTCCGGCACCCCGGAAAACAGCTCGCGGATCGGCGTGAACAAACCTGTATAGGTCGCCGGGTTGGAACGTGGCGTGCGCCCGATCGGGCTCTGGTCGATATCGACCACCTTGTCCAGGTGCTGCAAGCCATTGATGCTGTCATGCGCCGAGGCTTCCAGCGTCGTGGCGCCGTTAAGGGCCGTGGCGCTGAGCGGGAACAGGGTGTTATTGATCAGCGTCGACTTGCCCGAGCCGGAAACACCGGTCACGCAGGTCAGCAGGCCAATCGGGATCTCCAGGTTCACATTGCGCAGGTTGTTGCCGCGCGCGCCCTTGAGGGTCAGCGACAGCTTCTTGTTGCGCGGCGTGCGCTTGGCCGGCACGGCAATCTTGACCCGGCCCGACAGGTACTTGCCGGTCAGCGAATCAGGGTGCGCCATGACCTCGTCAGGCGTGCCCTCGGCCACGATCTGCCCGCCATGCACGCCGGCACCCGGGCCGATATCCACCACGTAGTCGGCCAGGCGAATGGCGTCCTCGTCGTGTTCGACCACGATGACCGTGTTGCCGATATCGCGCAGGTGTTTCAGCGTCCCCAGCAAGCGATCGTTATCACGCTGGTGCAAGCCAATGGACGGCTCATCGAGGATGTACATGACGCCCACCAGCCCGGCGCCGATCTGGCTGGCCAGGCGAATCCGCTGCGCCTCACCGCCCGACAGCGTATCGGCACTGCGGTCCAGGGTCAGGTAATCCAGGCCGACGTTGACCAGAAACTGCAAGCGCTCGCAGATTTCCTTGAGAATCTTGGCCGCGATTTCGCCGCGCCGTCCGGTCAGCGTCAGGGCGGCAAAATAGTCGGTAGCATCGCCAATCGGCAGGCTGGTCACCGCCGGCAGGGTCTTGTCGCCGACCCACACATGCCGCGCCTCACGACGCAGGCGCGTACCACGGCAATCCGGGCAGGCCTGGGTGCTGAGCAATTTGGCCAGCTCTTCACGCACGCTGCTCGACTCGGTTTCGCGGTAGCGGCGCTCAAGGTTCGGCACGATGCCTTCAAACGGGTGCGAACGCTTGACGATGTCGCCGCGGTCGTTGAGGTAGCGGAACTCGACACTGTGCGTGCCGCTGCCACTGAGCAACACCTTCTGGATATCCGCCGGCAGTTCCTTGAACGGCACTTCCAGGCTGAAGCCATAGTGCTGGGCCATCGAGCCCAGCATCTGGAAGTAATACACGTTGCGCCGGTCCCAGCCGCGTATTGCGCCCTCGGCCAGGGTCAGTTCGGCATTGACCAGGCGTTTGACGTCGAAGAACTGCTTCACGCCCAGGCCATCGCAGGTCGGGCAGGCGCCGGCCGGGTTGTTGAACGAAAACAGCTTGGGTTCCAGCTCGCTGATGGCATGACCGCAGATCGGGCAGGCAAAGCGCGCCGAGAAGATCATCTCTTCGCCGGGCTCGTCGTCCATCGGCGCGACCCAGGCAATGCCGTCGGCCAGTTGCAGGGCGGTCTCGAACGACTCGGCCAGCCGCTGTTGCAGATCGGCGCGGACCTTGAAGCGGTCGACCACCACATCGATGGAGTGCTTCTTCTGTTTATCCAGCTTCGGCACTTCGTCCAGCTCGTACAGCTTGCCGTTGATCCGTGCCCGCACGAAGCCCTGGGCACGCAGCTCTTCGAACACCGACAGGTGCTCGCCCTTGCGCTCGCGCACCACCGGCGCCAGCAGCATCAGCCGGCGGCCTTCGGGTTGCGCCAGCACCAGGTCGACCATCTGGCTGACGGTCTGCGCCTCAAGCGGGATATCGTGATCCGGGCAACGCGGCTGACCGACCCGCGCATACAGCAGGCGCAAGTAGTCATAAATCTCGGTAATGGTGCCGACCGTCGAGCGCGGGTTGTGCGAGGTGGATTTCTGCTCGATCGAAATCGCCGGCGACAAGCCTTCGATGGTATCGACGTCGGGCTTTTCCATCATCGACAGAAATTGCCGGGCATAGGCCGACAGCGACTCGACGTAGCGGCGCTGGCCCTCGGCATACAATGTATCGAACGCCAGCGACGACTTGCCCGAGCCCGAAAGCCCGGTAATGACGATCAGTTTGTCGCGAGGAAGGGTCAGGTCGATATTTTTCAGGTTGTGGGTTCGAGCCCCACGAATCAGGATTTTGTCCACTACGGCCTCGCTTGGCGGGCATAAACGACGGAGTATACGGCTGCATGACATTGCGCGGCAAAGCGCCGCGTATGTGCTGTATGACGATGGGACTGGTAGAATCGCCGCCGGTTCACACGAGGTTTTTCCATGCAAGATCCCCATAGCGAACGCATGAGTGGCGTCGAGACCCGCGCGGCAGGCGGTCTGGCGCTGGTGTTCGCGTTCCGTATGCTTGGCATGTTCATGGTCCTGCCGGTCCTGTCGACCTACGGCATGGACCTGGCCGGCGCGACGCCTGCGCTGATCGGTCTGGCCATTGGCGCCTACGGTCTGACCCAGGCCATCCTGCAGATTCCGCTCGGCTTCATATCCGACCGCATCGGCCGGCGCCCGGTGATCTACCTGGGGCTGCTGATCTTTGCCCTCGGCAGCCTGGTGGCCGCCAACGCACACTCGATCGAAGGCGTGATTTTCGGCCGCGTGCTGCAAGGTGCCGGGGCGATCTCGGCGGCGGTCATGGCGCTGCTCTCGGACCTGACCCGCGAACAACACCGCACCAAGGCCATGGCCATGATCGGCATGACCATTGGTCTGTCGTTCGCCATCGCCATGGTCATCGGCCCGTTGCTGACCAGCGCCTTTGGCCTGTCGGGGCTGTTTCTGGCCACCGGCGTCATGGCCTTGGTGGGTATTCTGATTGTCGCCTTCGTCGTGCCCAAGGCCAGCGGTCCGTTGATGCACCGCGAGTCGGGCGTCGCCAGGCAGGCGCTGGGCGCCACGCTGCGCCATCCGGACCTGCTGCGCCTGGACCTGGGTATCTTCGTGTTGCACGCCATGCTCATGTCCAGCTTCGTCGCCTTGCCGCTGGCGCTGGTCGAAAAAGCCGGCCTGCCCAAGGAGCAGCACTGGTGGGTGTACCTCACAGCATTGCTGGTGTCGTTCTTCGCCATGGTGCCGTTCATCATCTATGGCGAGAAGAAACGCCGCATGAAGCGGGTGCTGGTGGGCGCGGTCGCGGTGCTGATGCTCTCTGAAATATTCTTCTGGGCTTTTGGCGACACGCTGCGGACTCTGGTGATCGGCAGCGTGGTATTCTTCACAGCGTTCAACCTGCTGGAAGCCACACTGCCATCACTGATCAGTAAAGTGGCACCGGCAGGCGGCAAGGGCACGGCGATGGGGGTGTACTCCACCAGTCAATTCCTGGGTTCGGCAGTCGGCGGGATTCTCGGCGGCTGGCTGTATCAGCAAGGTGGACTGGACGTTGTGTTCCTCGGCTGCGCCGCCATGGCTGGCGTCTGGCTGATCTTTGCCCTGAGCATGCGCGAACCGCCCTACGTGACCAGCCTGCGCCTGCCGTTGTCGGCCCAGGCGCAGCGCGAAGCAGGCCTGGCAGAGCGCCTGAAGTCCGTACCGGGTGTGACCGATGCGGTGGTCGTGGCCGAAGAAGCAGCTATCTATATCAAACTTGATTCAAAACTATTGGATCGTGCGTCGCTCGAAAGGCTGGTCAACAATCCAGCCACTCAAACGTGCGAAGCCTAGGAGAACGTTATGGCCCGTGGGGTTAACAAAGTCATATTGGTCGGTACATGCGGCCAGGATCCCGAAGTCCGTTACCTGCCTAACGGCAACGCCGTGACCAACCTGAGTCTGGCAACCAGCGAGCAGTGGACCGACAAGCAAAGCGGCCAGAAGGTCGAGAAAACCGAATGGCACCGCGTGTCCATGTTCGGCAAGGTCGCTGAAATCGCTGGCGAATACCTGCGCAAGGGTTCGCAGGTCTACATCGAGGGCAAGCTGCAGACCCGCGAGTGGGAAAAAGACGGTATCAAGCGCTACACCACCGAAATCATCGTCGACATGCAGGGCACCATGCAGTTGCTGGGCGGCCGTCCACAGGGCGACCAGCAAGGCCAGGGCGGCGGCAACAACTACAACCAGTCCGCACCTCGTCCACAGCAGTCGCGTCCGGCGCCACAACAGGCACCGCAGCAGTCTTACGATCAATCGCCACAGCAGTCCTATGGTCAGCAGCCGCAGCAGTCGCGCCCGGCGCCAAAACCGGCGCCTCAGCCGGCAGCGGATTTCGACAGCTTCGATGACGATATTCCGTTCTGAGGAAACGCTTCAGACCCTGTCTGTAACGTATTCCCCAAAAACCCCAGGCGCTTGGCGCTTGGGGTTTTTTATTTATCCAGATCCAGCACCTCATGCATCCGCTCGCCAAACGACTCTCTCAGCCACGCGGCATGAAATGCCATGTCCTTCTCTGACACATGTATCGAGAACTGCAGATAGACCGGCGTGCCATTGGCATCCTTAAAGCTCACCTCAATATGAGAGATAGGGGAGAAGGCGGTCATCTGGCAGGGCATTATCTGATCGATATCGCTGTACGGCACTGAGCCTTGCGTAGGCGCCCGGGCAGGACGGCGCTGGGTGAAGGTGAAGCGTTGCTGGCGCTCGTCAAAGCAGAAGCCCATCCCTTCAGGCTCGCCAGCGAGCCAGCAAAGCACACAACCTGCCAGTACCGTACCGACGATTATCACCATCAGGGCTATAGCGCTGTCGATAACATCCAGGTAGGCACTCATCGTGCCGGGTTCAGCATAAAACCGATCAATCACGATCACTACCAGCGCGTAGACCGGCAAGGCCAGCAGCAACGCCACGACATACAGCACAGTGCCCAAGGATCCTTCCCGGGGTATTTCGTCTGTGCAATCCCACACCGGCGGGTGTTGATGTTCCATGTAAATGGCTCTCAAGAAACGTCCTGGCCACCCTTATGGCATAGTTTCGAAGGTGTTTACATCCAGCCGCTTCACACCGGATCTCATGACATGAACTACCAGGCTCTACTGATCGACATCGACGGCACCCTCACTCATCAAGGCCAGCTTATAGACGGTGCTGCCGAGGCATTGGCCTGGGTTCGCAAGCAAGGCCTGCAATACCGTCTGCTGACCAACATCACCGCCCGCTCGCCTGAAATGATCAGCGCCGAGTTGAGCGCATTGGGGCTGGACGTACCTGCACTGCATATCCAGACCGCCACCAGCGCCTGTGTGGAATACCTCAAGTCTCAGCAAGGCGAAACCAGCTACTTGCTGGTGCCTTACAGCGTGCGTGGCTTATTCGACGGCGTGCCCACCGACAACCAGAAACCGGACAATGTGGTCATCGGCGATATCGGCAAGGCGTTCAGTTACGACAGTCTGAACCCGGTGTTCCGTATGCTGCGCAACGGCGCACGGCTGATTGCCTTGCAGAAGAATCCCTTCTGGCTCGACGCCGATGGCCCGAGCCTGGATTGCGGCGCGTTTGTCGCAGCACTGGAGTTCGCCAGCCAGCAGACTGCTCAGGTCATGGGCAAGCCGTCCCGGCTGTTTTTCGACATGGCACTCAAGGCGCTGGGTTGTGAGGCGCATCAGGTCCTGGTCATCGGCGACGACCCTTCGACCGATATGGCCGGAGCCGCGAGCATCGGCGCCGACTCGTTACGGGTGCTGACCGGCAAGTCGGCAGGCATTGCCGTGGATAACAGTCACTGCCTGGCTTCAATCGCCGATCTGCCGCAGTGGTTAAACCGCCGCTAAGCCACACATCCTGTGGCCGTTCGTGCCGCGTTGGGGTCTGTTCATGATGGTAATGCGCCTGGATTGATCATCACGTCGAACTGATCGAATTCGCCAGCGGCGGGCCTGTGGATAACTGCGTTTCCCGCTCCCGGCTCAGTGCGCTCCGGCAACAAGGTCAGGCGCTCGGTCTGGTCGCCACGATGCCGCGTCTGATGACTCTTTTACCTGGGCCAGACACATTGCGAACCTGAACACCGGGCAATTTGTTGCCTGCCCGGTCGAACTTTGGCGGACAAACGGGGATCAGTTTCTGGGTAGACGAAACCCACCCCCTAGAAATCCTCTCTCTGGAAATCTGCACACAGGAGCAATGGCGTGGCGGCTCAGTTGAAAACCTTGATTCTGTTAATGGTGTTGTCCTTTGCCGGCAGCCTGCCGTTGCAAGCCGCCGAAGTGCCGGCCTTGCCAATGGGGGCTGCAGCGGCCGACAAGCCCGATGACAAGGCCGCCTCCGGGCCTGCCGAGAAAACGTCTGACAAAGACACCGCACAAGACAAGAAAGACGCCGCCGAGGACAAGCCGGACGTCGCTGAAAAGCCTGCCGAGCCCGCACAACCCGAGATCCTGCTTGAAGGCGGCCTGCTGGGCGCGCTGAGCAGCAGCATCGGCGATGTGAAAGAGGCGCTGAACCTCAACGACAACCTGGTCGACACCTGGCGGGTACGCACCGATCGCGCCGCCAATGAGTTGAATCGCCTGGTCAACAAGCCGTCCGAGCGCTCGGCGTGGGAGATGGTCGGCGATTTCCTGCTGTTGTCGCTGGTGTGGATGGGTGCGTTCGCCGTGCTGTTTTTCGCCGGGCGTTTTCTCGCCAGCCGCCTGAATCGACGTGAGTTCATGCGCAAGCGTGGGCGTATTCAGGCGCTGCTGCGCTACATCTTGCCGTTCACGATACCGGCGATCATCTGCCTGCCGCTGACCCTGTACATCAGCCAGATGCTGCCGTCTTCGGTCGGCCGGGCGCTGGCGCTGTGTTTTGCCTACGCGACCAGCAGCGGTATCGTCTCAACCTCTGTGGTGCTGTGCGTCATCGTCATGTTCAATGGCGGCCACAAGCGTGCGGCGGTGCATATTCTGCGTCAGTACGCGCCGCGGCCGTTGTTCATCATCGGTTTTCTGGCCGCCCTCAGCGATGCCCTGACCAGCCCGCAGATCGCCCGCCAGTTCGGCAGCAACGTGACCACCAGCGTGGCGGTGTTCACCGGCCTGTTCGCCTCGGCGGTGTTCTGCATGCTGGTGATCCGCATGCGCCGCCCGGTCGCGCACCTGATCCGCAACCGCGGGCTGGGCAGCCGCCAGCAACAGCCGGCCTTGCAACAGTCGCTCAAGGTGTTCTCCAACCTGTGGCACTTGCCGATTCTGCTGATGATCCTGGTCTCGGCGATCAACCTGATCGGTGCCGGCGAGGACAGCCAGGAAACCCTGCGTTGCGCGCTGTTCACCACCTTGCTGCTGATTGCCACGGTGTTTCTCAGCACCGTGTTCCAGCATTTCTTCAAGCAGCCGGTCGACCCGGACGGGCGCCGCCAGCATGCCTACAAGGCGCGCCTGCTCAGCTTGCTGTATGCCTGCCTGCGCATTGGCCTGGCCGTGACATTCATTGAAATACTTGGGCGGATCTGGGGCTTCTCGCTGTTCGAGTTCGCCCAGCGCAATACCTTGGGCCGGGCGATCAGTGACTCGCTGAGCAGCATCGGCCTGATCTTCCTGGTCACCTGGCTGCTCTGGGTGGTGCTCGACACCGCGATTCAGGAAGCGCTCAAGCCGCCGGTCAACCAGCGCTCGGGCCGGGCGCCGAGCACGCGGACCAAGACCATCCTGCCGCTGCTGCGCAACGCGATCAAAATCATCCTGGTGGTGATCTGCGCGATTACCACCATGGCCAACCTGGGCATCAACGTCGCGCCGCTGCTGGCGGGTGCCGGTGTCGTGGGTCTGGCGATCGGTTTCGGTTCCCAGCAACTGGTGCAGGACGTGATCACCGGCCTGTTCATTATCATTGAAGACACCTTCTCGATCGGCGACTGGGTGGTGCTCAGCACCGGGCATTCCGGCACCGTCGAAAGCCTGACCATCCGCACCGTGCGCCTGCGCGACGGCAAGGGGTTTGTGCATTCGGTGCCGTTCGGCCAGATCAAGGCGGTCACTAACCAGTCCCGCCAGTTTGCCTATGCGTTCTTCTCGGTGCAGTTCACCTACGACACCGATATCGACGAAGCGCTGGCGCTGATTCGCGAGACCGGCCATTCGATCAGCGAAGACATTCTGCTCAAGCACAACCTGCAAGGCCCGCTGGAAGTGTTCGGCGTCGACCGCATGGACCTCAACGGCGTGGTTCTTACCGCGCAGTTCCGCACCTCGTCGGGCGGGCAATACAGCGTTGGCCGGGCGTTCAACGAGCGGCTCAAGAAGCGGGTCGACCAGCATCCGAAGGTCAGCTTCGCGCAGACTTATCCACAGGTGGTCATGAATCCGGGGGCCGCTCATGTCAATCCTCAGCCGGTCGGCATCGAAGGTCCGCCGGCACCGGCCAAAACCAACGGTGCAGGGTGATGCAAGGGTGACATAAGGCCCGGCGGGCGCCGACACCGTGCAACTGTTGGGCCTGCGCGGGCAACGTGATATGTTTGCAGGCGTTTGTATTCCAATGAACTGATGAATTCGATACCGAGCCTGCTGACTTTATGCGAATGCGCCTTATGCTGTTGGGCGGCGGGAATGCCCTTGGGCAGGCGCTGATACGCCTGGGTGCCGAGGAAGACGTTGGCTTCCTTGCCCCGCGTCCGCCGCAAGATGGCTGGGATGCTGCCAGCCTGACGCAACTGCTCGATGACACCCGTCCCGATGCCCTGATCAACCTGGCCTACTATTTCGACTGGTTCCAGGCCGGCACCGTAAGCGAGACGCGCCTGAATGCTCAGGAGCGCGCCGTAGAGCGCCTGGCCGAACTGTGCCAGCACCACAACATCATGCTGCTGCAGCCTTCCAGCTACCGGGTTTTCGACGGCTCGCGCGCCACTGCCTATAGCGAAAAAGACGAGCCAGTGCCGCTCGGCCTGCGTGGCCAGGCGCTGTGGCGCATCGAGCAAAGCGTGCGTGCGGCCTGCCCGCAGCATGTGCTGGTGCGCTTTGGCTGGCTGCTCGACGACAGCGCCGACGGTGTGCTGGGACGCTTTCTCAAGCGTGCCGAAACCCCGCACGAGTTGCTGCTGGCCGATGACCGGCGCGGCAACCCGACGCCGGTCGACGATGCCGCCCGGGTGCTGCTTTCGGTCCTCAAGCAACTCGATTGCGAAGCGCCGCTGTGGGGCACTTATCACTATGCCGGCCACGAAGCCACCACGCCGCTGGCGCTGGGCCAGGCCGTGCTGACCGAGGCGCGCTTGCTGCATGCGCTGGCCATCGAGTCGCCAACGGCGCAGGCGCATGCCGCGCAGCCGGACGCTAACGAAGAGCCGCAGCACGCGGTACTGGCCTGCAAGAAAATCCTCCACACCTTCGGCATCAAGCCGCGTGCCTGGCGCGCCGGGTTGCCTGTTCTGCTCGACCGGTATTATCGACATGTCTGACGCTCCAATCCTGATCACGGGCGGTGCCGGCTTCATCGGCTCGCACCTGACCGACGCCCTGCTGGCCAAGGGATATGCAGTGCGCATCGTCGACGACCTGTCCACCGGCAAGCGCAGCAACCTGCCGCTGGATAACCCGCGGCTTGAGCTGATTGAAGGCGATGTCGCCGACGCCGGACTGCTGAACCGTGCAGCCCAGGGCTGTCAGGCCGTGGTGCACCTGGCCGCCGTGGCCTCGGTGCAGGCCTCGGTCGACGACCCGGTGCACACTCACCAGAGCAATTTCATCGGCACCCTGAATGTCTGCGAAGCCATGCGCCAGGCCGGCATCAAGCGCGTGCTGTTTGCCTCAAGCGCCGCGGTATACGGCAACAACGGCGAAGGCGAGCCGATTGGCGAAGACACTCCCAAGGCGCCGCTGACGCCTTATGCGGTCGATAAACTGGCCAGCGAGCAATACCTGGACTTTTATCGCCGCGAGCATGGCCTTGAGCCGGTGGTGTTTCGCTTCTTCAATATCTTCGGCCCGCGCCAGGATCCGTCCTCGCCGTATTCGGGCGTCATCAGCATCTTCGCCGACTACGCAAGCCAGGGCCGGCCGATCACTGTCTTCGGCGACGGCGAGCAGACCCGCGACTTCTTCTACATCGGCGACCTGACCAAGCTGCTGCTCCAGGCCCTGGAGCAACCCGCGCCGAAGCAAGGCGCAATCAATGTCGGCCTGAACCGCACCACCTCGCTCAACCAGTTGCTGAGCGCGCTCAACGAGGTGCTCGGCAGCCTGCCGCCAGTGACCTATCAGGCGCCACGCCAGGGCGATATCCGCCACTCACGCGCCAACAACCAGCGCCTGCTGGAGCGTTTCACGCTGGAAACCCCTACACCGTTGGGTGAAGGACTGGCAAAACTGCTGGGCCGCTGAAACGCTACCGACCCTCTGCATCACGCACTTTCCTTGTGCAGGTAGTCCGTGAGAGAGGGTGGTGTGATCTTTTTAAGAAAGTCGTGTAGGACTTTTCTTTATTAAGTTAATCAGGATAGTGGCCGCTTGAAAGAGTCATAAATCTGTCTGATATTCCCCGCCCTTAATGAAGGAGGGGATGTTCATGTCACAGAAATATATCAGCGGCCATCATGGCGATATAGTATTGGGTGAGCTGCCGGGGGAATATACGTTTTCGGATTTTACCGAGAACTACGCGGCCTATCTGCAAACCGCTCTGGATGATGAAAAGTCTAGCAAGACCCTTGGCATGATTTTGCAGATTATCGCTGTCGTGATTATGTTCGTCGGTTTTACAGGGCTTGCCGGCCCTTCAGTCATTCAGGTTGGCCCAAGCGGTCCTACCTTCTTTGAGATGATTCAGATTTTCCCCGGCCCCATCATCAGCATCGGTTTCTTTTTGCTCTCGATCGGCAGCTGGATCGCTATGCAAGGTGCCGATCCTGTGATGAATGCCGAGTTATATCTGTTAAGAGCCTGGCGTATAAAAATGTCGTGTGGTCACGATTGCGAGCAGGCCTTGCTGGTCAAGTTAATCGCGCCTGATACTTTTCGGATTGCTATTTCAACGGAGTCGGACAGTTGAGCTTTTACTGAAACTTCCCTTGTGACTCATGTTCATGAATCAAGGCGAGGAGGGCGCATGTCAGCTAAATATATACGCGGCTATAACGGCAATGTCGTATTGACTCAATTGCCGGGTGAGTATGAGGTTCCATGGTTTACAGAGAACTACAGGGCCTATTTGCAAGCCGCTCTGGATGATGAGACGTCCAGCAAGAACCTCGGCAGATTTTTTTATATTATCGCTGCCGTGTTTGTTCTTGTCGGTTTGACGGGAGCAAGTGGGCCCTCAACGATTCAGGTTGGACCTGATGGCCTCGCGTTCTTCGATATGATCCGGATTATCTCCACTCCGATCATCAGTGTTGGCTTCTTGTTTATCACGATCGGCAGCTGGCTCGGCTTCCAGCGTGCCGACCCGACCATGGATGCCGAGTCGTATCTGTTACAAGCCTGGCGCCTGAAAATGCCTGACGGTCGCTATTGCGATCAGGCCTTGGTAGTCACCCTCATAACGCCCGGTACGTTTCGCATTGCCCTGGCGCCTGGGCCGCACTGAAAAGCCCCACACGAACATTACTCCGTGCGGGGCTTTTCAGTGCGTGTCTGTCGACTCAGAACTTGTAACCCACACCCACCATGTATACCCACGGATCGATATCCACATCGACCTTGGTCTTGCCAATGCTCAGCGCCGAAGGCCCATCAACCGTGGCCTTGGTGTCGATGTCGACGTACCAGACCGAAGCGTTGAGCAAGAAATTATCGGTCAGCAGGTAATCCACGCCCACCTGGCCGGCCAGGCCTACCGAATCCTTGAGCTTCAGGTTGCTGAAGCCCTGATCCTTGCGGTTGCCGGTCAGGTCGGTGTCGAAGAATTTGGTGTAGTTGATGCCTACGCCGACATAAGGCTGCAGGGGCGAAGAGGCAGCCATCGGGTAGTACTGCAGCGACAGGGTCGGCGGCAGTTGCTTGATGTCGGCCAGCTTGCCGTCAAGACCGGCGCCCAGGCCGCTGACCGAAACGGTGTGGCTGAACGGGGTGGCGGCCAGCAGTTCGAGGCCGACATGTTCGGTGAGCATGTAGGCGAAGGTCAGGCCCAGCTGGTTTTCACCGTCTACCGACGCCTTGGTGCCCGAAACCCGCGTGCCGTCCAGACGCAGTTCGCCGCTGTCTTCGTGCGGGTCAACGTGCGCCACACCGGCGCGCACGATGAAGTCGCCCGGCTGGTAAGCCTGTGCGGCGACAGGGACGGTGAGGGCAAGTGCACACAGCGAGGCGCACAGCAGGGACTTGTTCATGGGGGCTCCAGAGCGATTAAAAAGTGCTGGAGTCATAGTAAAAGTGCGTCTGCAACGCGGCTTTGACTCAGCTCAATGAAATCGCGATCAGCCCCTGTTCTGTTTAAGAATCCGACAACTCATAAACAAAAATCTTGTCGGCGACCATCTGGTAACCGGCCTCGGCCAGCTCGCTGGTCGTATGTTTGGCCTGCATCGGCCCTTCGATCCAGTACGGCTGGTACAGCTCTTCGACCTTGACCCCCAGCTCGCTGGTGACATGCACGATCTGGTTGGCCGGCGGCGGTGGCACATGGATGCAGGCGCCGAAATACGGTACCAGCAAGAACTCCGTCACCCGGCCTTCCTCGCTGACCTCCAGCGGCACGATGTAACCCGGCAGGCGCACCTGCTTGCCGTCCAGCGCCTGGACGACCGGCGCGTCGGGCGCCACCTGGCTGGCCGCCGGCGCCGCTTCCATGGCCAGCGCATCGGACAATTTCGACATGTCGTGCAATGGCTGGGTCACCGGCGCCACCACCGGAGCGTCCGGCGGAATCATCTCGGCCCAAGTCAACACCCGTGGCTCGGCGGCCCAGGATGACAAGGGCAGGCACAGCAGCAAGGCAGGCAGCAGGGAAAGCAGGCGCCGCATGGTCAACATCCTCATAAACGAATCGACAGCCCATCGGCCAGAGACTGTCGATAGGCGCGCCAGGCGGGCACCACACCCATCACCAGCGCAGCGCCAAGAATGCCAGCAAGCAGCGTCCATTCATATTGGCTCGGCCACGAAAGCGCCAGATACAGGCCGTATTCCGACTGCACGTAGCCTTGCGCCACCGCGATGCCCAGATACAGCAGCGCCAGCCCCGCAATCACACCGATCAACGCCAGGGCAAAGGCTTCCAGAATCAACAGGCTGGCGACATGCCAGGGCCGCGCGCCCACCGAGCGCAAAATAGCCATTTCCCGGCGCCGCTCGTTGAGGCTGGTGAGGATCGCCGTGAGCATGCCGATCAGGCCGGTCAGCACCACGAACAGCGAAATCACGAACAGCGCCTTCTCGGCAGTGCCCATCAGGCTCCACAACTCTTGCAGGGCAACACCCGGCAGAATCGCCAGCAGCGGCTCGCCCCGGTATTCGTTGATCTCGCGCTGCAGGGCGAAGGTCGAAATCTTGCTGTTCAGGCCCAGCATGACGGCGGTGATGGCGGTCGGCGTCAGGTCCATGTTGCGTGCCTGGTCGGCGCTGATTCGCTCATTGCCTCGCGCCGGCGCGCCGTTATGCCAGTCGATATGGATGGCTTCCATGCCGCCCAGGCTGATGTGCAGCGTGCGGTCCACCGGCGTGCCGGTGCGCTTGAAGATACCGACCACGGTAAACGGCTTGTCGTCATGCTTGACCAGGCTGATCGCCGCCACGCCGTGGGCCAGCACCAGTTTGTCGCCGAGTTTGTAATTCAGCGCCTCGGCCACTTCGGCGCCCAGTACCACCTCGAACGGATCACTCTGGAACGGCCGGCCTTGCGCCAGCTCCAGCGGTTGCTGGCGGCCATAGCGGTAATGCTCGAAGTACGACGCATTGGTGCCCATCACCCGGTAGCCGCGATGCGAGTCGCCCAGCGAAATAGGGATGGCCCATTTCACCTGCCGGTGATTGGCGAAGTGCTCGAAGCTTTCCCAGCGAATATTGTTGGTGGCATTGCCGATGCGAAACACCGAATACAGCAGCAGATTGACCGAGCCAGAACGGGCGCCGACGATCAGGTCGGTGCCGCTGACGGTGCTGGCGAAACTGGTCCGCGCCTCGGTGCGCACCCGCTCCACGGCCAGCAGCAGGCACACCGACAGGGCAATGGCGAAGGCGGTCAGAAAGGCAGTGAAACGGCGGTTGGCCAGGCTGGCCATGGCCAGGCGAAACAGATACATCTCAATTCTCCACGGCGACGGTGGCGCGGTTCAGCTCGGCCAGCGACAGGTTGCGGTCGAACAGCGGTGCCAGGCTCTGGTCATGGCTGACGAACAACAGGCTGGCCCCGGCGGCGCGGCATTCGGCGAACAGCAAGTGCAGAAAGGCTTCGCGGGCATCGGCGTCCAGCGCCGAGGTTGGCTCGTCGGCGATCACCAGTTCCGGCTGGCCGATCAAGGCGCGGGCAGCCGCGACACGCTGTTGCTGGCCGATCGACAATGAATCGGCACGCCGCTCCAGCAAGGCCGGGTCCTTGAGGCCCAGGTGCTCAAGCAGGGCGACGGCGGCTTTTGCCACCGAGCCATGACGATCACCGGCGCGGCCGGCGCGGACTTTGGAGAAGTGGCACGGCAGCTCGACGTTTTCACGCACCGACAGGAACGGCAGCAGGTTGAACTGCTGGAAGATATAGCCGGTGTGATCGACCCGAAAGCGGTCGCGGGCACTGGCCGACAGGTCTTTGAGTTCTTGGCCCAGCAAGCGAATACTGCCGCTGCCTTGCGTCTGCACACCGCCCAGCAGGCCGAGCAGGGTGGTTTTGCCGCTGCCGCTGGGGCCCTTGAGAAACAGCGTCTCGCCTGCTTCCAGGCGAAACGCCGGGATGTCCAGCAACGCGGGTTGGCCCGGCCAGTTGAAACGCAGGTCCGACAGCTCGATCAGTGCCTGGCTCATGGTCTTAGAACTTGACGGTCGGGTTGGCGGCGATCACTTCGGCACCTGACTGGCCGCCCGGCGAGATCAACTGCACTTGCAGCTTCTTGGTGGCCGGGAAGGTCTTGAAGATCTGGGTCAGGTCGAGCTTTTTCAGGATCGCCGGTGCATCGCAGGTAAAGATGTATTTGCCGTGGATTTCACTGTGCTCATGATCGTGCTCGTCCGCCTTGCCGGCTTCTTCATGGTCATGGTCGTCGTCCTTGTCGCCGAACAGCGGGCTTTCCAGCTTCACTGAGCGCGCCGAGCAGTGCGCGGCCTCGGCAATGCTGAACAGGGTGTTGGGCTTGAGCAGTTGCTCGCGGGCCTTGGCGACCTTGGCCTTGTCTTCGTCGCTGGTCGCCACGTGCTCGAAACCGACGATGTTCATGGCCGGGCTTTCGAATTGCATTTCCAGGGTCTTGCCTTCCAGCACCACGTCCAGACGCCCGACACCATGTTCATGCGCGCCCAGGCTGCCGTGTTCGTGATCATGGTCGTGATCGTGCTCAGGTGCCGCCTGGGCAAAAGTCAGGGGCAGCAGGGCAAAAGGCAGGGCGAGCAGCAGACGGCGCATAAGGGACTCCGGACAGGGTGGCTTGAAATGTAATGTGATCTTATAACAATAGGCTGGCCAGAGGCCGGTTTTTTTCTGAACGCTTCCTTAACCACCGTCGTGAGCAGGCACACGGCAGATATGGGAGCATGGGCGCCTGATTGTCAAAGGAGCAGAGCATGTTGCGGATTCGCGGAAGCATTGGCCAGTGGCCGGTCGATCTGACCATTGAGCTGGATGAAAGTGACTGGGCGCAGTTAGGCGCGGGCCTCAAGGCCGTAGCACCTGAAATGGCGCCTGAAACGCCGCCCGAGCCCGCCCCGCGCAGCCCGGCTACCCAGGACGACCGGCTCTGGCAGGGCGCACAGCAATTGCTGCAAACCGCCGGCAGCCTGAATGGCCCGGACCTGCTGAGCCAGCTCGAGACCCTGACCGGCAGCGCGGCCGCCGCCAAGCGCCTGCTGGTGCGCCTGCGCCATAGTGCCAACGTCAAGGTCGAAAGCGGCGCCGATGCACCGCTGTATCACTGGGTTGCCCAAGCCTGAGGGTTAGTACAAGGCCGCAAACAGCTTGCGCCGGTAGGTGGTCACCAGCGGGTGATCGTTGCCCAGCAACTCGAACACTTGCAGCAAGGTCTTGTGCGGCAGGCCTTCGCTGTAGCTGCGGTTGCGGGTAAACAGCTTGAGCAGGCCGTCCAGCGCCGCTTCGTACTGCTGGCGCGACAGTTGTTGAATCGCCAACTGGTAAACCGCCTCGTCATCCTGCGGGTTCTGCGCCACGCGGCGCTTGAGCTCAGCGCTTTCAGGCAGTTGCGCGGCCTGGGCCAGGAACGTCAGTTGTGCCTTGGCACCGGCCAGCTCGGCCTTGTGCGCGTCCTCGCTCTTGACCGCGTCCAGCACGGTGCGCGCTTCACCCAGTTCGCCACGCTCGGCCAGGCAGCGCGCATACAGGATCAGGCCCAGTGCATTGCTGTTGTCTTCGCTCAGCAGTGCCTTGAGCTGCGCCTCGGCTTCGGCGAAGCGGCTTTCGGCAAACAGGGTCTGTGCCTGTTTGAGCGGGTCGGCGCTGACCGGGGCCGGCAGCGCGACATGCGGCTCAAGCAGCTTGCGGATTTCCGATTCCGGCTGGGCACCGGCGAAACCGTCCACCGGCTGGCCGTCCTTGAACAGCACCACGGTCGGCAGGCTGCGGATGCCGAAGCGAGCGACGATGTCCTGCTCGGTATCGCAGTTGACCTTGGCCAGGATCAGGTTGCCCTGGTAACTCTCGGTCACCTGCGCCAGCAGCGGCATCAGTACCTTGCACGGCGCACACCACTCGGCCCAGAAATCGACCAGCACAGGTTGCTCGAACGACTTCTCGATGACCTGTTGATCGAAGGTGGCGACAGTGACGTCGTAGATATAGGAAGTGTCCTGGTTCATTGCACGCCTCGCAAAATCGTAATGCCGCCAACTATAAAGGTCACAAGACTTTGCCGAAAGCGGCGCGGGGCTTTAGCGGCTGGCGTGATACAGGCTCACATTGCGAAACTCGTACGGCTCGGCCAGATCCGGCAGGGTCAGCGCCTGCAAGCTGGCCAGCCGTCGATACGCCGGGTGCTGGAAATCACGTACCCGCGAGTCGGCCACCAGCGCTTCGCGGCCGCGGCTCAGAAACTGGTCGAGCAGCGGCAGGTTGGCGCGGTCGTAGAGCACATCGGCCACCAGAATCAGATCGAAGCGGTCAGCCTCGGCAAAGAAATCCGTCGAATAGCCCAGCGTCACGCCATTGAGTTGTGCATTGGCCCGACACGCCGCCAGCGCCAGCGGGTCCAGGTCACAGGCCACCACTTCCAGCGCGCCGGCTTTGACCGCAGCAATCGCTGCCACACCCGAACCGGCACCAAAATCCAGTACGCGCTTGCCGGCCACCCATTCAGGCTGCGCGGCCAGAAAGCGCGCCAAGGCCAGGCCGCTGGCCCAGCAGAAGCTCCAGTACGGCGGCTCTTCGAGGATGCGCCGGGTTTCTTCGGGGCTGAAGGCCCGGTCCATATTGTCGGCATCGATCAGCCACAGGCGCAGATCGGTGTCCGGCAATGGCGTGGCGACCAGTTGCGCATCGCCAAGCAACTCGCTCAGCGCCTGTTGCAACCGTTTCACGGTGCCTTGACGAACTGCAAGGGTCCCAGTGCCTGGGTCACCGGCTGGTCGATGCGCAGCGACGGCAAGTGCAGAATCAGCTGCCCCGACTGGCTGGCGCGGCCGCGCAGCTCGACCCGAGCGCCTTGCGGGAAGGCCTCAGGGTTGAAACGTAACTGAAAGGGCAGCGACTGGCCGTTGCCTTTCAGCAGCGTGTTGGTCAGCAGTTTTTGCGGGCGGTTACGTTCGTCGATGACCAGCATGGCCAGCTCGACCTCGGCACCGGCCGGTACGCCAAGCAACTGGCCGCTCAACTCGCGCTGGTGCGCTTGCAACGGCCCCGGGCCTTCCGGGGTCTTGATCACCGGCACTGTCGTGGGCGCCGCCGGCTGTTTGGGGGCATCGTTACTGCTGCAGGCGGCCAGCAGGGCCGCAAAACCTAGCAGCAAAATACGTCTTGGTGTCATGAAGGCTCCAGCGAAACGGTAAGGGAGCATAAAGCGGCTCCGGCAGGCAGTATGGATCAATAGCGGCAGTTTCATATCGCCGTGCTCGCGTGTCCATCCCCTGATGCATCCCCACATGGCTTGTCTTGCCGGCGGGATGCGCTACCATGGCGCTCCTCTTTATCCAGTGGCTTGCCACCATGCACTGTCCGTTCTGCGCCGCCAATGACACCAAGGTCATCGATTCGCGCCTGGTTGCCGAAGGCGAGCAGGTCCGTCGCCGCCGCGAGTGCCTGGCCTGCGGCGAGCGCTTCACCACCTTCGAAACCGCCGAACTGGTCCTGCCACGCCTGATCAAACAGGACGGCCGGCGCCAGCCATTCGACGAAGACAAACTGCGTGCCGGCATGCAGCGTGCCCTGGAAAAACGCCCGGTCAGCGTCGAGCGCCTGGAAGCGGCGCTGGCGCACATCAAGCACAAACTGCGTGCGACCGGTGAGCGCGAGGTCAAGTCGCTGGTGGTCGGTGAACTGGTCATGGGCGAGCTGCAAAAGCTCGATGAAGTCGCCTATATCCGTTTTGCCTCGGTGTACCGGCGCTTCCAGGACCTCAACGAATTTCGCGAAGAAATCGAGCGACTGGCTCGTGAGCCAGGCAAGGAATGAGCGCCGAGCAAGCGATTCTCGACGCCCACTACATGGCGCGTGCGCTGGAACTGGCGCGCCAGGGCCTGTATTCCACCCATCCCAACCCGCGCGTTGGCTGCGTCATCGTTCGTGACGGCCAGATCGTCGGCGAAGGCTGGCACGTGCGCGCCGGCGAGCCGCATGCCGAAGTGCATGCCCTGCGTCAGGCCGGCGAGCTGGCCCGTGGCGCCACCGCCTATGTGACCCTTGAACCTTGCAGCCACCATGGCCGTACTCCGCCGTGTGCCGACGCCCTGGTCAATGCCGCCGTCGGCCGGGTAGTGGCCGCCATGCAGGACCCCAACCCGCAAGTCGCCGGCCGTGGCCTGCAACGTTTGCAGGATGCCGGCATCGCCGTGAGCAGCGGCGTGCTGGAATCAGAAGCGCGGGCGCTGAATAAAGGCTTTATCAAACGCATGGAAACCGGCCTGCCGTATGTGCGGGTCAAACTGGCGATGAGCCTCGACGGACGCACCGCCATGGCCAGCGGCGAAAGCCAGTGGATCACCGGTCCCGACGCCCGCGCCGCCGTGCAGCGTTTGCGGGCGCAATCGAGCGTGGTGCTGACCGGCGCCGACACCGTCTTGATCGACAATGCGCGGCTGACCGTACGCCCCGACGAGTTGGGCCTTGCCGCCGATGTCACCGCCCTGGCCGCGGCGCGTCCGCCGTTACGGGTATTGATCGACGGCCGCCTGCGTGTGCCGCTGAGCGCCAGCTTCTTTCAGGCCGGTCCCGCACTGGTGGCCGCTTGTGCCAGCCAGGACGCAGAAAATACCTATCGCGAGCAAGGCCATGAGCTGCTGAACCTGCCCGGTGCCGCCGGCCAGGTCGACCTGCAACGCCTGCTTACCGAGCTGGGTGCGCGTGGCGCCAACGAGGTGCTGGTCGAAGCCGGTGCCCGGCTGGCTGGCGCCTTCGCGCAGGCAAGCCTGGTCGACGAATTCCAGATTTTCATTGCCGGCAAGTTTCTCGGCTCCTCGGCCAGGCCGTTGCTCGACCTGCCGCTGGTGCAGATGAGCGAGGCGCTGGAACTGAACATCACAGATATCCGCGCCGTCGGTAAAGACTGGCGCGTCATCGCTCACCCGGCGCCGAGACGCAGCGTATAATTTCCGGCTTTGCCCGAACGCACCTCGACGTGCAGCCCGTTCCTGCGGAGGACCTCCATGTTTACCGGCATCATCGAATCCATCGGCAGCATCCGTGCCCTGACCCCAAAAGGCGGTGACGTGCGCGTCTACGTCGAAACCGGCAAGCTCGACCTGGGCGATGTCAAACTCGGCGACAGCATCGCGGTCAACGGCGTGTGCCTGACCGCCGTCGAACTGCCCGGCGACGGTTTCTGGGCCGATGTCAGCCGCGAGACCCTGGATGTCACGGCGTTCGTCGACCTCAAGACCGGCAGCCGCGTCAACCTCGAAAAAGCCCTGACCCCAAGCTCGCGCCTGGGCGGGCATCTGGTCAGCGGCCACGTCGACGGCGTGGGTGAAATCGTCTCTCGCGAAGAAAACGCCCGCGCCATCCAGTTCCGCGTGCGTGCGCCCAAAGAGCTGGCCAAGTACATCGCCCACAAGGGCTCGATCACCGTCGACGGCACCAGCCTGACCGTCAACGCCGTGCATGGCGCCGAGTTCGAACTGACCATCGTCCCGCACACGCTGGCCGAAACCATCATGGCCGACTACCGCCCGGGCCGTAAGGTCAACCTCGAAGTCGACCTGCTGGCCCGTTACCTTGAGCGCCTGCTGCTGGGCGACAAGGCCGCAGAGCCTGGCCAGGGCGGCATCACTGAAAGCTTTCTGGCCGCCAACGGCTACCTGAAGTCCTGAATTAAGGGGGTGCCGCGTGGCGCTCAACACGATTGAAGAACTGATCGAAGACATTCGTCAGGGCAAAATGGTCATCCTCATGGATGACGAAGACCGCGAGAACGAAGGCGACCTGATCATGGCCGCCGAATGCGTCAAGGCCGAGCACATCAACTTCATGGCCCGCTATGCGCGCGGCCTGATCTGCATGCCCATGACCCGCGAGCGTTGCGAGCTGCTCAAGCTGCCGCTGATGGCGCCACGCAATGGCTCAGGCTTCGGCACCAAGTTCACCGTCTCGATCGAAGCGGCCGAAGGCGTGACCACCGGCATTTCCGCCGCCGACCGTGCGCGCACCGTGCAAGCGGCGGCGGCCAGAGAAGCCAAGGCTGAAGACATCGTCAGCCCCGGCCACATTTTCCCGCTGATGGCCCAGGCCGGCGGCACGCTTGCCCGCGCAGGCCACACTGAAGCGGCCTGCGATCTGGCGCGCATGGCCGGCTTCGAGCCGAGCGGCGTGATCTGCGAAGTGATGAACGACGACGGCACCATGTCGCGCCGTGCGGAACTTGAAACCTTTGCCCTGGAACACAACATCAAGATCGGTACCATCGCCGACCTGATTCACTACCGGATGACCCACGAACGTACCGTTCAGCGGATTTCCGAGCAGCCGCTGGACAGCGAACTGGGGCATTTCAACTTGGTGACCTACCGTGATTCGGTCGAAGGCGATGTGCACCTGGCCCTGACCCTGGGCAAGATCTGCGCCGAAGAAGCGACCCTGGTGCGTGTTCACAACATGGACCCGCTGCGCGACCTGATGCTGGTCAAACAGCCCGGCCGCTGGAGCCTGCGGGCCGCCATGACCGCTGTGGCCGAGGCCGGCAGCGGTGTCGTGCTGCTGCTCGGCCACCCGCTGGATGGCGACGTGCTGCTGGCGCACATTCGTGAAGCCACCGGGCAGCAACCGGTCAAAATGCCGAGCACCTACAGCACTGTAGGGGCCGGCTCGCAGATTCTGCGCGACCTGGGCGTGCGCAAGATGCGCCTGATGAGTTCGCCAATGAAGTTCAATGCGATATCCGGTTTCGATCTGGAAGTTGTAGAATACGTGCCTTCTGAATGACAGCCGCTGCGCGGACCTGGCAAAAGCTCACGTTTTTGCCCGTTTCGCGTCGCTTGCCGGCGTTCATGACCTGACCATTTTCAAAGTCCGCCATCTGGGCGGGCTTGCTCTTTAATACGAGACCCAGCCGAATGACCCTGAAGACCATCGAAGGTACCTTTATCGCCCCGAAAGGCCGCTACGCCCTGGTAGTGGGCCGCTTTAACAGCTTCGTCGTCGAAAGCCTGGTAAGCGGTGCCATCGATGCGCTGGTTCGCCACGGTGTGAGCGAAAGCGACATCACCATCATCCGTGCGCCGGGTGCCTTCGAAATCCCGCTGGTCGTGCAAAAAGTCGCCCAGCGCGGTGAGTTCGCGGCCATCGTTGCCCTGGGCGCGGTGATTCGTGGCGGTACCCCGCACTTTGAATACGTGGCCGGCGAATGCGTCAAGGGTCTGTCCCAGGTTTCGATGGAATTCGGTCTGCCAGTCGCCTTCGGCGTGCTGACCGTCGACACCATCGAGCAAGCCATCGAGCGTTCCGGCACCAAGGCTGGCAACAAGGGCGCGGAAGCTGCCCTCTCGGCGCTGGAAATGGTCAGCCTGCTGTCGCAGTTGGAGGCCAAGTGATTTCCGACGATACCGATCAGTTCAACCCGCGCGAACCCAAGTCGCCCGATGTCGCCAAAAGCAAGAGCGCCAAGCGTCGCGAAGCGCGGCAGATGGCAACCCAGGCGCTGTACCAGTGGCACATGGCAAACCATTCGCTGAATGAAATCGAAGCGCAGTTTCGCGTCGACAACGATTTCAGCAATGTCGACGGCGGCTATTTCCGTGAGCTGCTGCACGGTGTGGCAACCCACAAGACCGAGATCGACGCCGTGCTCAAGCCCTGCCTGGACCTGACCATCGATGAACTCGACCCGGTCGAACTGGCGGTCCTGCGCCTGTCCACCTTCGAGCTGCTCAAGCGCATCGATGTGCCTTACCGCGTTGTGATCAACGAAGGCATCGAGCTGGCCAAGGTCTACGGTTCCACCGACGGCCACAAGTTCGTCAACGGCGTCCTCGACAAGCTGGCGCCCACCCTGCGCGCCGCTGAAGTGCAGGCTTACAAGCGCTGATTTGCGCTGTGCCACATGGGTGAGTTCGAGCTGATCCGTCACTACTTCGCCGCCGCGCCTTGTGCGCGGGCCGGCGAATCCGTCGCGCTGGGCATAGGTGACGACTGCGCGCTGCTTACCCTGAAGCCCGGCGAGCAACTGGCGGTGTCCACCGACACCCTGGTTGCCGGCGTGCATTTCCCTACGGTCTGCGACCCTTGTCTGCTCGGTCAGCGCGCCCTCGGCGTGTCGGCCAGCGATTTAGCCGCGATGGGCGCCCGCCCGATCGGCTTCACGCTTGCCCTGACCGTTGCCGACTTCAATGCCGACTGGCTGCAAGCCTTTGCCCAAGGCCTGAACCGCATGGCCGAAGGCTGCAACCTGCGGCTGATCGGCGGCGACACCACTCGTGGCCCCTTGAGCCTGACCCTGACCGTATTCGGCGCCGTGCCCACAGGTGCTGCGCTGACCCGTGGCGGCGCCAACGCCGGCGACCTGCTGTGTGTCGGCGGCGCGCTGGGCGACGCGGCGGGTGCGTTGCCATTGGTGCTGGGCCAGCGTTGCGCCGAGCCTGCGCTGGCCGAACCGCTGCTGGCGCGTTACTGGGCGCCGCAACCGCAGTTGGAGCTGGGGCAGGCATTGCGCGGCAAGGCCACGGCGGCGCTGGATATCTCCGACGGCTTGCTGGCCGACTGCGGGCATATCGCCAAAGCCTCCGGCGTGCGCTTGCTGGTCGAGCGTGAACGCTTGCCGTTGTCCGCCGCGCTGCTGGGCTTTCTGGGCCCGGAGGCCGCGCAACAGGCGGCGCTCAGCGGTGGCGACGACTATGTGCTGGCCTTCACCCTGCCGGCCGAACACCTGAGCGCCTTGCAGGCGGCCGGTTGGCCGGTACAGGTTATCGGCCATGTGGTGGCAGGCGAGGGCGTGGCACTGATCGATGCCGCTGGCCAGGACATCACCCCGGCAGTGCGCGGCTATCAACATTTTCGAGCGTCTGAGTGAATAACAACCCCGACAAAGTTTCAGCCGAGTATGTCCCGCCCTCGGTGTGGACCAATCCCTGGCATTTCATGGCCTTCGGCTTTGGCACCGGCACGATGCCCAAGGCGCCTGGCACCTGGGGCTCGCTGATTGCCCTGCCGTTCATGCCGCTGTGGCAAATGCTGCCCGACTGGGGCTACTGGCTGATGCTGGCCATCACCACGCTGTTCGGCTGCTGGCTGTGCGGCAAGGTCGCCGATGACCTGGGCGTGCACGATCACGAAGGCATCGTCTGGGACGAAATGGTCGGCATCTGGATCACCCTGTGGCTGGCCCCCGAAGGCTGGCTATGGTTGCTGGCCGGTTTTGTACTGTTTCGCTTCTTCGACATCCTCAAACCCTGGCCCATCCGTTGGGTCGACCGGCATGTGCACGGCGGTTTCGGCATCATGCTCGACGATGTATTAGCGGCTATTGCGGCCTGGCTGTCGTTGCAAGGGCTGGTGTGGATCGTTGATCTGATCTAACTTTCTGATATTGATGTACGAAAATTCGGCATAAGCGTCTTTCGGGCCTGCTGTTACAATGCCGGTCTTGTCAGTTTTCACATCTAGGAGCACACGGTGCCCGTCGTTTTTGTCGCCGCTTCCAAGCTGCCCACGCCTTTTGCGCAGTTCACCATGCATGGCTTTCTTGAGTCGGCCACCGGGCGCGAGCACGTTGTCCTGAGCCTGGGCGACATCGCCGATGGCGCGCCGGTCCTGGGCCGCGTGCATTCCGAGTGCCTGACCGGCGATGCCCTGTTCAGCCAGCGCTGCGACTGCGGCTCCCAGCTTGAGGCCGCCCTGCGCGCCATCGCCACCGAGGGCCGTGGCATGCTGCTGTACCTGCGTCAGGAAGGGCGTGGCATCGGCCTGATGAACAAGATCCGCGCCTATGAATTGCAGGATGGCGGCGCCGACACCGTCGAGGCCAACGAGCGACTGGGCTTTGCCGCCGACCAGCGCGACTACGCCATCTGCCTGCCGATGCTCCAGCATCTGGGCGTCGAGTCGCTGCGCCTGATGACCAACAACCCGCGCAAGGTCAAGGCCTTGACCGACATGGGCATCAAGGTCGCCGAGCGCGTGCCGCTGCACACCGGCCATAACCCGCACAACAAACTCTACCTGGCCACCAAGGCCGGCAAGCTCGGGCACATGATGGGTAACGAGCACCAGAGCGAGGTCGACCCGGCGTGACCCGCGGCCAGGTCTACCAGCGCCTCGAACTGGCCTGGTGGCGCCAACTGGGCCTGACCCTGGCGCCACTGCTGGTGGCCTGCGTATTCTTCACCGCCGCCGAACCCGGCATCGTCGCGCTGCTGCTGTTTGTGGTCGGTATCGGCTCGCTGTTCATCAGCCTCAAGCTGTACAGCGCCTTCAAGCGCGCCCTCGAACTGACCCGCAATGCCCTCGACACCCCCGAAGAACCCGCCGCCTGGCTGAAACTCGCCGCCGTACGTCGCACCGCCTTCCTCGCCGCCAGCCTGCCGGCCTGGTTTGCGGCGGTGGGTGTGCTGTTCAGTCTGCATGCCGTGCCGGTGGTGCTGCTGGCGCTGGTGAGTCTGGGGATGCTGATGCTGTATCGCATTCCACGGCTGGTGCCGGTACCGCCGACGGTTTGACCGGTTATTCGTAGTCTCCCGGCCAGACCTTTTCTGTGTACTTCACGGTAGGCCGCAGCACGGTAGGCAAGAACGCCAAGTACTGTTCGAAAAGTTCGTCGTCCGGAAAGCGGACATCGAAGCCCTGATTCACATCCTCACAATGCTGGACGATGATGCGGTATTTACGATCCACCGTGACGAAGTTGAATTCATCCCAGGGCAAGCCTGGATGATGCCTGGGCAACGGGCGCTGCCAGGACATCAAGGCCCCGCCTGTACCCAATAGAATGAACACCGGGCCGAAGAAGGCCAGTAGTACCGAGCCGACAAAGATACCCAGGAAAATCGTGGCCAAGACGAAGACAATAACGATGCCCTTGAACAGGTCTTCGGTGTAGGCGGGGTAGTAGAGGCAGTCATCGGCTTCTACATGGTCAGGGTAAACCCGGTAGTTGAAGAGGGTTTTTTGGCGAGCCATCGAAATAAATGCCCATCCAATGAGGCATGTGCCTGGAAAGAGTCCCAGCGCCTCGGATTGGTCCTCTTTGTCGCCCATGAAAAACGCCAATAGTATAAATACGAGATTTAGAATCGGAAGGGCCAGGCAGGCGGCAGGGACGATTAATCTGTCTCTGGGAGAGTGGTTCAATGTTTTTAATGACCAGCTCATTAATAAGGGCGCTTCGCTAGTTTGTTTGTTTCTTTTGATTAAGTCTTCGGGGTTCATCGGGTTTTAATGTCTCTTGGGTTTGGGGGATATTAGATTTATGAAGTCAGAAATATCTCCCAGGCACCTTCTCGGTTGTCATTTCGAACTTGTAATTCGGTATTCTCTGCGCCATTGATGGCGCTATTACCTTCTCGGCTCAGTGCAACTTGATACAGGTAGCCGATGTCTTGAGACGAGGTTTGCAGGATGCTGTCCGGGTACCATATCTGTAATTCCAGAAAATCGGCATTCGGCTGTACAGGCACCCAGGTTTGCCAGATTACATCGTCGTCTTCATCTAAGTCTGTTCCGAAGGACACGATGTGCTGCGGCGGCGGCTTTTGATTATTTATTTTACCCCATTGCACCGGATGTTTATATGTGCCTCTTTCAAGGAAATCTTCCTTGATCGGGAATGCCATCTTTTCTGCCCATAGCAGTCCGTAAGTTCTTTTGCTGATGATCGCATCAAACGATATGAAATGATCGCGTAGCCTACTAGGGAAACGAATCTGTACCCAGGCACCGTTCTTTTCAGCAACCGAAATATAATCGCCTTTACCGATATGCATTTCTTTGTAGTGCACGGTGCTTTTCACCAGTATCTGAGGGCTGAGCTTGATTGCCAGAAAGGCCTGCTTTTCTTCAAGCTGCCCCTCCAGTGTTTCGGGGTAACGATATTTTGGGGTGTGAGACCAGCAGCATTTCCGTAGCCATGAACCTATACTGTCTTGCTTCAGGTAATTAATAAGTGCGGTCATAAAAAGGTAGACGCCGCCGGCTATCATCATGCAGACGGCAAACCAAGGCCCCATTACTATAGACGCAATGTACTTGCTGGAAATCGCTATTATTTGTAGAGAGCCACCTCCACCCATGGAAATTACAGAAAAAATTTTCACCGCAATGAGTGATTTTTCTTCTTCTGTTTTAGCCTGTTTCTGATCATCCCGAAGATCCCAATACTCCAGCCCCGCAGCGGCTAAGGCGAATAGCCCAGTCCCGAACAGTCTTACTCTAAAGTTGTGAACTGCTTCAGCCCACAACGGATTGCCCCGTGCTTTCCAATAAGCCGCTGAACGATCAAGTATGGATATATCCCTTCCGCGAATAACAGCCGGCTTTGCATCCCTCACAATTGACCACGGCGTCTCGACATACAGCGCTGTTAACAGATTAAGGCTCCACGCCAGGCTATACCCGACCTTGACCATATCCTTGGGAGTCAAGGTTCCATCACGGCTGACATCGCGCCACATAAAAGCGGTATTGATAAAGTTGAGAATGATCACGCCCCAACTGATGCTGGACCCATGAATACCCAGATGTTTGCTCCAGGCTTTTATGTGCTTTTGCCAGTCTTTTAGCGTGTGTTTGCCGGACTGGATAAACGCGCGGATATCCTCTTGCAGCAGGCGGGCATATTGATTGTTCTGGTAGTCCAGCAGCGCGGGCTGGCTGGCTTCATGGGCGCGCAGGCGCAAGTCCAGGCTTTGCAGTTCACGGGTGCGGCTGCGTCGAACGCTGGAGCGTTCCGGGTAGGCCCATTTGTGTTTCAGCTGCTTGAGCTGCCCGTCCATCTCGACCCATTTATCTGTCCATGCCTGAACCTTGCGGCCGATATCCGCATCGACAGCCGGCTTGCCCGGAGAGTTGCTCAGGACCTGACCGATCAAAAAATTACGCAACAATGCCGGCAGGTTCTGTTGCTTGCCTTTGGCCAGACGGCTATCCACCGGCAGAAAAGCCATCAGCAGGCCTTCGGTGGTCTGCTTGCCGATGCCGCTGGCCAGTTCGCGCAGCGCCTTGAAGCTGTCCTGCACCGGTTGTTTCAGTGCTTTCATCCACGGCGCATCGGCAAATCCCGGATGGTTGAGCACGGCATTCAGCTCGCCTATACGTGTGCCCAGGTTGGTCATGTCGTTAAGGCCGTTGAGCAGTTTGTCGGCCTCGTTATGCAAGGCTTCTTTCAGGCCCGGTGAAAAGCCGTAACGCACGCTGCCAAACAGGCTGGCGGTGGTGTTTTCCTGCTCGAGCAGCCAGTCGCTGCCATGCAGGTCCTGAGGGTAGAAGGCCAGGAGGTTTTCCAGCGTCGACATCAGGTAATACAAGGAGTCAGGATTGGCGTTATCGATGAACAGCGCTTCGGGGTCGTTGCCCATGTGCTCGGCCCAGCGTTCGAAGTCGGCCAGGGTGTCCTTGATCTGTTGCAGCAAGCGCTTGTGCATCGGTTGCTGTTGCTGCAGGTAGATGCGGCTGCCCTGAAGATCGGCTTCGCGGCGCCATTTGCTGCGTTGCAGCCAGGATTCGATGTCTTTTGCCGTGGGCGCCACGCAATAGCGCTCGGAAAGGGCCTGGCGCATTTCATCGCTTTTGGTCCGCGACATGAAAAAGGTCTCCGGCGTGACCGTGGCGTTCTCGGTCTGGATCCGCTCTTCGAGTTCGTACTGTTCCAGATACGCCTCCAGTTCCAGCAGATACGCCTGGGTCCTGACCGGATCGCCGCACACGGAAACCGGCAGGCTGGTTTCAGGCATATCGGGCATACCGCACAAATGCGTCACCACGGTGGCCATCTGAAAGCGGTGTTCGTGTTTGTCTTGCCAGGTCTGATACGCCGCCCGATCACCCGCCAGTTGCATGCCCAGGTCATTGAGGATGGCCAGCGGGTCATCCAAGGCAATCAGCAGCGCACTGTCCTTGTCCGGCACACTGCCCAGCCAGTAGACATCGGCGCCCACAGGCACCCAGCCGGCTTTGCCCGATGGTGGAGTGAACGGCGATTTGGTGTTGGGGATGGCCGAGTCGCAAAAGCGCTGGTCTTGCTTCACCTTGTCGGGGTCGATATCGGCCACAGCCTTGGCAATTTCGCTCAGCGGCAAAGTGCCCGGCTCGTTCATGGTGATGCAGTAGCTGGCAAGATCCAGACGTTTCATCCGCAGGGCCCGGTTATCGCTGTGCGAGCGCAGGTGTTCGCAGATTCGCCAGGTCCACTGCAACGGCGAGTAGGCAATGTGCAGGGTGTGGTTACGCGGATAAAGCAGGTAGGGCAAAGCGTCGCCAGCCCCTGCGCGTTGGTCCTGGCGCAGGTGTGCTTTGGTCCAGACGATACGTCGCAGGCTGGCATCCGTGGCACTGAAGGCATATTCATGCAGGGTGCCGGCGGTTTCGTCGAACACGTAGACATAGCCGTCGTACAGCTGACGCAAGGTATAGCGGCGGCTTTTCAGTTCTGGCAATCGTGCCCAGCCAGCGGATTTGAGCAGCGGCTTCAAGACCGTAGGGTTGGGATCGTAGCGCGAGCGATCCAGTGCATAGCGCATCGGCACGATTGCAATCTGCGGTCCCTTGAACGGACACAGGCTGGTGCCGGTGGCCGGGGTCTTTTCGAATGCTGTCGCGCGGCGCTGCCGTTCTGTTCCGAGCTTGTCGGCCATAGACGATTTCCTTGTGATGATGTCTGCCACGACAGGCTTGGGGCGCACACCATCGCCAGACAATGAGTCTGGGGATAACAAGAACCGTGCCTCTGGTTAATTTCCTTTATTAATCAATGTCTTGAATTTTATCCAGGAAGAGTTGCTCATTTTTTGAGCGATTTACAAGGCAAAAGCGCGCAACAACTTGCCAGGGCTATGCAAGCTGTTGCGCACTTGCCCGAAGGCTTTGTGTGGTAAGGGGCAGGGCAGAACGCCCACAGGGTTATCCACAGCCGCGTGGGCAATAGTTTGCGCAGCAAGACGAAAAAAGCCCCGGCTCTTGCGAACCGGGGCTTCTGGCTTCTAACCGATCAGCTTCAGGATTGGCTCATCACCGCCAACCGCTCCCGAATCGCTGCCTCGATCCCTGCCACATCCAGCCCGCATTCGGCCAGCATCTGTGCCGGCTTGGCGTGTTCGACATAGACATCCGGCAGTCCCAGGTGCAGGACCGACTTGAGGATATTGGCCTTGGCCAGAAACTCGCTGACGGCTGAACCTGCGCCGCCCATGATCGAGTTTTCTTCGAGCGTGACCAGCAACTCGTGGCCGGCTGCGGCTTCACGCACCAGCGCTTCGTCCAGCGGTTTGACAAAGCGCATGTCGATCACCGTGGCATCCAGCGTTTCGCCGACCTGCAGCGCTTCGGTCAGTTGCACGCCGAACACCAGAATGGCCACGCCCTGACCTTGGCGGCGAATCACGCCCTTGCCGATCTCGATCGGTTCCAGGCTGGCCTCGATCGTTGCGTTCGGGCCGTTGCCGCGCGGGTAGCGCACGGCCGCGGGGCCGGTGTGCAGGTAGCCGGTACTGAGCATCTTGCGCAGTTCGTTTTCATCGCTCGGCGTCATGATCAGCATGCCGGGGATGCAGCGCAGGTAAGACAAATCGAAGCTGCCGGCGTGAGTCGGGCCGTCTTCGCCGACCAAGCCTGCGCGGTCGATGGCGAACAGGACGTCGAGGTTTTGCACGGCAACGTCATGCACCAGTTGGTCATAGCCGCGTTGCAGGAAGGTCGAGTAGATCGCCACCACCGGCTTGCTGCCTTCGCAAGCCATGCCGGCCGCCAGGGTCACTGCATGCTGCTCGGCAATGGCCACATCGAAGTAGCGCGACGCGAAGCGCTCGCTGAACGCCACCAGGTCCGAGCCTTCCTTCATGGCCGGAGTGATGCCGATCAGGCGGGAATCCTGGGCGGCCATGTCGCAGATCCACTGGCCGAATACGCCGGAATACTTGGGCCCGGCGACTTTTTTCGGCGCAGCGGCCGGCGCGTCGAGCGGGTCGAGCTTGGTGATCGCGTGGTAACCGATCGGGTCGACTTCAGCGGGTGCAAAGCCTTTGCCTTTCTTGGTCACCACATGCAGGAACTGCGGACCCTTGAGGTCGCGCATGTTGCGCAGCGTGGCGATCAGGGTCGGCAGGTCATGGCCGTCGATAGGGCCGATGTAGTTCCAGCCCAGTTCTTCGAACAGCGTGCCGGGCACCAGCATGCCCTTGGCATATTCCTCGGTGCGCCGGGCAATTTCCCAGGCGCCGGGCAGGCGCGACAGCACTTTCTTGCTGCCTTCGCGCATGCTGGTGTAGGTGCGGCTGGAAAGAATCTTGGCCAGGTAGTTGGACAGGCCACCGACATTGCGCGAGATCGACATATCGTTGTCGTTGAGGATCACCAGCATGTCGGCGTTGACTTCCGGCGCGTGGTTCAGCGCCTCGAAGGCCATGCCGGCGGTCAGCGCGCCGTCACCGATCACGGCGATGGACTTGCGCTCGATACCTTGCTGGCGGGCGGCAAGTGCCATGCCCAGTGCGGCGCTGATCGAGGTGCTGGAGTGGCCGACGCCAAAGGTGTCGTACTCGCTCTCGCTGCGGCGCGGAAAGGCGGCGATGCCGTCCTTCTGGCGCAGGCTGAGCATGCGCTGGCGGCGACCGGTCAGGATCTTGTGCGGATAGGCCTGATGGCCGACATCCCAGACCAGGCGGTCATCGGGGGTGTCGAACACGTAATGCAGGGCAATGGTCAGCTCGATGACGCCCAGGCCTGCGCCGAAGTGGCCGCCGGTCTGGCCTACGCTGTAAAGCAGTTCAAGGCGCAGTTCATCGGCCAGGGTTTCCAGCTCGGCTTCACCCAGGCGGCGCAATGCGTCGGGTGTATCGGCACGATCGAGCAACGACGTGACGGGGCGCTCGCGGGGGATCTCTTTGAACGTCTTGGGCATCAGGCGGATCGTTATAGGTAGAGGACGCGGCAGTTTACCCTATGCGTTGCAGGCTGCCCATGAAGTGCGTCGTGGTGGAATTTCGGGCGCCTCTAAAAACTACCTGCGTTGCCATCGCTGCGTTAAAAACAGGCTCAAAATGCTCATTTACAACCCGTAAACTCCGCTTTCTCGCCTGTTTTTGCCTTGCGCTGGCTGCCTCGCCTACGTTTTTAAAGGCACCCTGTCGGGTCTGAAAGCTTCGACGCGGCAAATCTGTAATGATTCGCCCCGTCGCGACATATGGCTTGAATCAGTTGCGCCGCTCGACGATATAGCGCGCCAGCAGCCGCAAAGGCTCGGCGGCTGCGTCGAATGGCCGCAGGGCTTCAAGGGCCTGGTCACGCAATTGCAGGGCATAGGCCTTGGCCGCTTCCAGCCCGAGCAAGGCAGGGTAGGTCGGTTTGTCGCGGGCAATGTCGGCGCCCTGGCGTTTGCCCAGGGTTGCGGTGTCGCTTTCGACATCGAGAATGTCATCCTGCACCTGAAACGCCAGGCCGACAGCGCGGGCGTAAACCTGCAAGGCCTGCAGTTGCACGGCATCACTACGACCGCTGGCCAGTGCGCCGAGGCGCACGCTGGCTTCGATCAGCGCGCCGGTCTTGTGCCGGTGCATGTTTTCCAGCGCCGCCTGATCCAGCTTGAGGCCCACCGAACCCAGGTCGATGGCCTGACCGCCGACCATGCCGGCAGGGCCTGCGGCGTGGGCCAGGGTCTGGACCATCTGCAAGCGGGTTTCGGCATCGCGAGTGTTCAGGCGTGAATCGGTAAGCGCAGTGAATGCCAGGCTTTGCAGGCCGTCACCGGCAAGAATTGCACAGGCTTCGTCGAAGGCTTTGTGCGTGGTCGGCTGGCCACGGCGCAAATCGTCGTCGTCCATGGCCGGCAGATCGTCGTGAACCAGCGAGTAGGCGTGGATCAACTCCACCGCGCAGGCCGCGCCATTGGCATCTTCGGCCGTACCGCCCAAGGCTTCGCAGGCGGCGTAGGCCAGCAGCGGACGCACCCGCTTGCCGCCGTTCATCACGCTGTAGCGCATGGCCGCATACACGCGGTCCAGTTCCGGGGCAGGTGCTTGAAACAGCGGCTCCAGCGCCGTGTCGACACGGCGTTGGCAAAGGGCTTGATAGGTCGCGATCATTCGGGCTGGTCCGCTTCGAAAGGTACCTCGGCCAGTTCACCGTCGCGCTCGAGCAATACCTGGACCTTTTGCTCGGCCTGGGCCAGGGCGCTCTGGCAGTCGCGGGTCAGGCGTACGCCTTGCTCGAAGGCCGTCAACGAGTCTTCCAGTGACAATTCACCGTTTTCCAGACGCTCTACCAGAGTTTGCAGATCGGCGAGTGACTGTTCGAAATCCAGTGCAGCTTTCTTGCGGGCCATTAGGGCAATTCCGGTAGAGATTGAACCGGGCGACACTAGCAGAGCCGCGCCATCGGGGCAAATGCCCGGTCATTAGTGTAATAGTGCAAGCCTTGCCAAGGAGGTTGTCTGCATGTCTGAAGGTTCGTTCAAGCGTTTTATGCCCAAGGCTGGCGTGGCGTGCCTGCTGTTCATGCTCATGGACGCTGCTCAGGCCTTCGATCCCGATCTGCACCGTGACTACACCCGGCAAGCGGTCGAGGCCTGGAGCAGCTGCGCCAGTCTGCTTCCCGAAGCCGGTGCGGCATTGGCCGCCGGTACCGATGCCGAGGACACCAGTGCGCTGACCGGCTGGCAGCGGCTCACCCACTGGCACTTTTACAACCGTGACGGCAAGCTGCAACCGCTCGGGTTCATCGACCGCAACATCGACGCCATCTTCGCCCTGCGCGTCGAGGCGCTGGAGCAACTGCTCAGGCAAAAGCATCCAGACATCACCGAGGTGTATGAGCAGGCCGGCCGGGTCCTGCACTACATCCAGGACATGAGCGTGCCGGCCCATGTCGTGCCGATCTTCCATGTGGCAGGCGCTGCGGATGCCTTCGACAGTTTCAGGCGTAGCGAAAGCCTGGCCACCTTCAGCCTGAGCCTGGCTGAGTGTCATCAATTGAACGCTGATACCGCGACCGATCCCGCTTATTTGCACGCGTTGCTCAACAACGCTGCCGAGTCGACCCTGCGCGCGATCGGGCAAAGACCGTCCGGCACTGAAACGCACGAAAACACATGGCAAAACTACTGGGTCTGGCCCGCCCGTGACCCTGAAGAGGCGGCCAAGGGCTGGGGCGAATATGGCCCTTGCCTTTTCGCCCGCGGCCCGGTCCAGCCCGATTGCAAAAGCGAAGCCGAGCTGGAGGCGTTCTTCGAGTATCAATACCGGCAAACGCTGCTGGACTCGGTGCGCGTGCTGGCCTACATCGCCAGGCGTCTGGAGCCGTAGGGCCGTTATGGCTTCTCGATCGCGGCAAATCCCGCCTGCAAATCAGCCAGCAAGTCATCCGGGTTTTCCAGTCCGACTTGCAGGCGCAGCACCTGCCGTGCGCGGCCTTCGGTAAACACGCCGACCTCGCTCACCAGGCTTTCATAGCCGCCCCATGAATAACCGATGCCAAACAACTGCAAGGCGCTGACAAAGCGGTCGGTGGTGCCCGGCTCATCGCTTGCAAATTCGAAGCTGAGCAAGCCGTTGCAGCCATGAAAATCACGCTTCCAGATCTCATGCCCCGGATGTTCGGGCAGCGCCGGGTGCATGACCTTCGCCACTTGCGGTTGAGCCTGTAGCCATTGCGCGATGCGCAGCGCGTGCTGTTCGTGCATTGCCAGGCGCGCGCTCAGGCTGCGGGCGCCGCGCAACACCAGATAGGCATCGTCGGGGCTGACGGTGCTGCCCATCGCGATCTGCAGGGTTTTCAGGGTGCTGAAATGCGCCTCGGTGGTGCTGACGCTGCCCATCATCACGTCCGAATGCCCGGCCACGTATTTGGTCAGCGCCATCAAGGAAATATCGGCGCCCAGTGCCAGCGGCTTGAACAGCACGCCCGATGCCCAGGAGTTATCCACCGCCAGCAGCAGGTCGCGGGCCTTGCAGATTTTTGCCAGGGCGGGCAGGTCGCACATGGCGAAAGTCTGCGAGCCGGGCACTTCGGCGTAGATCATCCGGGTGTTGGGTTTGATCAGTGCTTCGATGTTGCTGCCGTCGGCGGCGTAGTAATCGAATTCGATATTGAACGCCGTCAGCAGCGTGCGCGCCAGACGCCGTACCGGCGCGTACACCGCGTCGGTGATCAGTACATGCTGGCCGGGGCGCAGAAACGCCTGGAACACCTGAGCCACCGCATTCAGGCCGGTGGGGTACAGGCAGGTGCCGTGCGCACCTTCCAGTTCGTTGACCAGGTCTTCGAGGGCAAAGGCGGTGGGATTGCCGTTGGCTGCATAGGTCAGCGAGCGTTCGCTTTGCGCACGTTGCGCTTCGGCATCACGCAGGCTGGCCAGGCTGTCGAACAGCACGGTGCTGATGCGCACCACCGGCGGGTTGACCGACAACCCCGGCCCGCTGGCCGCGCTGCGCCCGCGTTGGGTAAGTGCGGTGGCAGCGCGGGGATCGTTGGAAAAGGGCATGGCAGGCTCCACAGCATAGGGAATAGACCGCCATGTTAGCCCGTTGAAATCTGTAGGACCGACTTTAGTCGGGAAGGGCACCACACCGTGTTGTGCCCTTCGCTGCTCAAGCAGCGCCTACGACGAGCGCTGTGTCAGTTATACGACCGGTCAGAAATCGTAACTCACGCTCGTGTAGTAAAACGCGCCTTGAGCCCCTTCCGGCGAGGTGATGCTGTACTTGGGCACGCCATACAACTGCGCGCCTTCAAGCTTGTCCGGGTGGCTGTCGAACAGGTTGATCGCGCCCACGGTGAGCTTCACGCCCTTGGCAAAGCTGTACGACACATCCAGGTCGGTGACCCATTGCGCGCTGAAGGTCTGGTCCAGCGCCGGGTTGGTCGCGTTGCGGTTCTTCCATTCGCCGTAACGGCGCTGCGCCACGTTCAGGCCCCAGTTGCCGTAGCGCCAGTTGGCGCCGAGGGTGAACTTGTTCTCCGGTGTGCCTTCCTCGATCAGGCCTTGCGTATTGCGACCCACGATCTGCGAACCCTTGATGTTGCCGACATCGTGCAGGCCGGTGATTTTGGTGTCGTTCTGGCTGAAGCCGGCGCTCAGGTTGAGGCTGCCGAATTGATTGAGGTCCAGACGGTAGTTACCTGTCAGCTCGATACCGTTGGTGCGGGTGTCGGCCACGTTGGTGTAGAACGCCGCGCTCTGGATGTTGCTGTACTGGGTGCCGGCGAAGATCGGCGCAACCACTGCGCTGGTCAACTGATCCGACAGGGTGATGCGGTTGTCGATTTCGATGCGGTAGGCATCGAGCGTGACCGAGGCGTTTTCCAGCGGCCGCCAGACCAGGCCCAGCGAGAAGCTGGTCGACTCTTCAGGCTTGAGTGCCGCACCGCCCAGCAGGCGCGCTTCGGCGCTGTCGGCGCGCAGCAGGCGTTGCTGCACTTCGACCCAGTTGCCGCTGCCGGCCGGTTGCTCGACCGCCTGCACGCTGAACGACGACAGGCCGCTTTGCACCAGCGACGGGGCGCGATAGCCGGTGCTGGCGGTGGCCCGTGCGGCGATCTGTGGGGTGAAGTCGTAGCGCAGCGACAGCTTGCCGTTGGTGGTGTCGCCAAAGTCCGAATAGTGCTCGGAGCGCACCGCGACGCCGGCCTGGAATTTCTCGGTGACCTGCGCTTCGACATCGACATAGCCGCCGAAGACCTTGCGGTCCAGCGAGGCGGCGTCGACCTGGGTGATGCCCGAGTAATAACCCGGAATGCGCCGCCCGGTGATCGGGTCGACACTGTTGAACAGCGGCCCGTTGGCCCAGCCCTCAGCCTGGCCTGCGCTCAGCTCGTAGTTCTCTTTGCGCCACGCCAGGCCTGCAGAAACGGTCAGCGGTTTGTAGAACAGCGTGTTGTCGAAATCGCGCACCCAGTCGAGGGTCACGTTGGTCTGGTCGATCTCGCGCTGGCCGGTATAGATTTTCGACGGGCTGGCCGCGCCGTAGCTGGCGTTGATCGCGTTGCGGTCGGTCGATTCCAGGGTGTTGTTGCCGTAGTTGACCGCCAGGTCGAACTTGCCCAGTTGCTCGTTCTCGTAACGCAGGCCACCGGTGGCGGCGTAGTCTTCGAGGTTGTAACGGGTAATCGGGATACGGCCGTCCGGGAAACGCGCCAGGGCCACGCTGCCGTAGTTGGCGCTCAGGGTGGTGGGCGGATCGTAGAAGCTTTCGGCATCAGTGTTCTTGTGCCCGTAGCTGGCAAAGCCGTAGGCGGTCAGCGAATCGCTCAGGCTGATTTCGCTGTTGGCGATGAAGTTGTACTGGTCCGAGACATTGCCCGAGCCCCAGCGCCAGTTACGGTAGCCGTTGTTCTGCTCGCGCGCGGTGTTGATGTTGGGGGAGCCTGCGTAAAAGATCCGGTTGTCGTCGCGGGTGTCGTTGGCCGGGTCCTGGCTGCCGGCATCGAAACTCAGGGTCAGGAAGCCGTCGTTGGGCAGGGCGAAGCCTTTCCAGCCGCTGAGCTTGCGTTGCAGGCCGTCGCCCTTGCTGTAGCCGCCAAAGCGATAACCGATGTTGCCGCCGTCGTCGCGCTCCTTGAGCACGATGTTGATCACCCCGGCAATCGCGTCCGAGCCGTACTGCGCGGCGGCGCCGTCACGCAGGATCTCGACGCGCTCGATGGCGCTCAGCGGAATCAGGCTCAAGTCCACGGCCGCCGCACCACGGGCGTTGACCACGCCCTGGCGGGTGACGTTGGCGCTGCTGTGGCGGCGCTTGCCGTTGACCAGCACCAGCACCTGATCGGAGGCCAGCCCGCGCAACGAAGCGCCCTGGGCGATGGAGCCGGCAAACGCGCCTTGCGGCGACTGCGGAAAACTGAACGACGGCGACAGCGCGGTGAGCGCAGTTTGCAGGTCGCTGGCGCCGGTGGTTTGCAGTTGCTCGCCAGACAAGACATCGACAGGCGCTGCGCTTTCCAGCGCGGTGATATCGCTGCGGCGGGTGCCGACCACGACCACGGTGTCCAGTTGGCCGCCCTTGTCGCTGGCCGCCGGTGTCTGGGTTTGTGCAGCCAGCGCCGGCAAGGCGAGGCCGCTGGCAATCAGTGCAATGGCACCGGCCAGTGGGTTGAGACGCAAATTCATGATGAGTCCTTTGCAGATAAAACGGCGGGCGCCTGCGATGCCGTGACCGCAGGCGCGTCGTTGCTTTTTTTAAAAGCTTTAGAAGCGCTGGGTGGCGCTGATGCCGACGGTGCGCGGGTCGCCGTAGACGATCACGTTCTGCCCGGCGGCGCCGTTGGGGCGGCCATGCACCTGGTATTCGCGGTTGGTCAGGTTGTTGGCGAAGCCAGTGACGCTGAGTTTTTCGTCCGGGCTGAACCAGGTCAGGCGCGCATTGGCCAAGGTGTAATGCGGCTGGCTCAACTCTTTGTCGACACTGCTCTGGCGGTCGGCCAGGAAGTATTCCTTGTCACGGAAACTCACGTCGCCGCCGAGCACCAGCTTGCCGCCGACCTGCAACGGAATGGTGTAGTCGCCGCCCAGCGACACCACGTATTTGGGCGAGCGCACGAAGCTGTTGCCGCTGTAGTCGCCGGTGACCGCGCCGGTGCTTGGATTGACGTTCTTGAAGTCGGTGTATTCGGTGTCCAGGTACGACAGCGCCGCCCGCAGGTGCAGGTACTCGGTCGGCTGGCCTTCGAGCTCCAGTTCCGCGCCCTTGACCGTGCCCTTGGCGCCGTTGGTCAGCGCGGTGGTGAGGATGCCGTTGTTGACCGTCAGCAGGTTCACCTGGATATCGGAATAGTCGTAGTAGAAGACGTTGGCGTTGGCGATCAGACGGCCCTTGAGCCACTCCGATTTCAGGCCCAGTTCGTAGGCGTCCAGCTCTTCCGGGTCGACGGTGCTCAACTGCGCCAGGCTGGTCGACAGCCCGGTGTTGAAGCCGCCGGAACGGAAGCCGTGGGCATAACGGGCGAATACCCGCACGTTGTCGTTGATGCGGTATTCCGGCGTGACATCGTAGGTCCAGGCGTCCCAGGTCTTGTCGCGTTCGCTGCTGCCGTTGCTGCCGGCGGCGCCGAGCGGGATCAACGGGCCGGCGGCACTGGCGCGGGTCAACTGCGTCAGGTTCAGGTCGATGTCTTTCTTTTCCTGGGTGTAACGCAGGCCGGTGGTGACAGTGAAATTGTCGGTCACATCGAACGCCACGTTACCGAACAGCGCATAGCTGTCGGTGCTGTGGTCGAAGTTCAGGTCGCGGTACACCGTGGCGCCGGTCTGGTTGGAGCCAGTGCCGTTGGGTGTTGTGCCCGGCGCGATGTTGCGCGTGCCGGAACTGTCGAGGTCTTCGTGGAAGTAATGCGCACCGGCCAGCCAGCGCAGTTGTTCCTGTTGCGGCGAGGCCAGGCGCAGCTCTTGCGAGTACTGGCGGTATTCGTTGTCGCTGCGCGAGGTGCCGTTGACTTCATACCGGGTGTAGTCGCCGTCGCTCACCGACTTGCTGCGAATATTGTCGTAGGCGGTGATCGAGGTCAGGGTGTAATCGCCCAGGTGCCAGTTGAGGGTCAGCGAGGTGCCGTCGTGGTCCAGGCGCGAGCTTTCCTTGACGTTCAGCTCGATGCGCCGGCCTTCGGGGCGCTGGTAGCCAACGTTGTAATAGGTGCCGGTCGGCAGCGAACCGTTGCTGCCATCGCCCTTGTATTCGCGGCTGTGGATTTTCCACAGGGCGTCGAGGTTGTCATTCAACTGCGCGAGAAACTGCACGCGGGCGGCTTTTTTATTCACGTCGCCGTAGGTCTGGTCGGCGGTGACGTTCTTGCTGAAACCGTCGCGCTCTTCGGAATACAGCGACACTCGGGCGGCGAGTTTTTCATCCACCAGCGCGCCACCCAGCGCGCCGCTCAGAATGCGTTCGTTCTTGCTGCCAAAGCCGATGGTGCCGTAGCCGTCGGTGTCGAAACCGGGCTTCTTGGAGATGATATTCACCGCGCCCGCCGTGGTGTTCTTGCCGTACAGAGTGCCTTGCGGGCCACGCAGGATTTCAATGCGCTCCAGGTCGAACAGCGGACCGCCGCCGGCGATCGGCGCGTTCAGGTAAACGTCATCGGCATAGATACCCACCGGGTACACGGTGGCCGCACCGGTGTCGCCGGTGCCCAGGCCACGGATATACCAGCGCGGGCGGCCGTCACCGTCGGGGTTCTTGGCCGCAGCGTTCGGCACGAAAGTGGTGATGTCGCCCATCGAGCGCACGCCGTCGGCGGTGATGCTCGAACCGTTGACCACCGACACCGCGGCAGGAATTTCCTGCACGGTTTCTTCGCGGCGTTGTGCGGTGACCGTGACGGTCTTGAGGGCCGGCGCCTGGTCGGCGTTAGTGCCGGCAGGCTCGGCGGCCCAGGCAGCACCGGTACCGGCGCTGCTCAAGGCCAGGGTCAGCCAGATGCCCTGGGTGATCGGATTGATCTTCAACATGATGAAATCCCCGTAGACGCAAGAAAGACTCGCCGTGATGGCGGCTGCGCATTCTTCTAAGAGTTGGATGCGCTTGATGTTCTACGGGGAGATAGCAGGGTTTATGCCAGATGCTTAAAAAGCTCAGGGCGATGTTTTTTAATTTACAAGCTATTGATATTTAAAGGATTTTTTATTAAAGGATCAGGCTTTTAAAGCGTCCATGAGCCGCCTTGCCGGTCCTGTCGATCAAGCCGGATTTAGCCGTTGCGTCTGCATCGCCACCCGCTGCTGATAGGTTGCTTCTGGAGCAGCAGCGGGGTGTTGAATCCGGTGCAATCGCGATTACACCGCCAGCCGCGACGTGGCGCCGATCACCTTTTCCAGCACGCTGAAATCCACCCAGTCATTGACATTGAAATGCCGCGGAATGAAATTCCAGCGGTACAGGAAATCAGTGAAATCCTGCAGCGCATCGATCGAGCGGCGGTCCAGGGTCGTGCGCAAGCGGCGGTGTGCATCTTCGCCATAAGCGGCGGCCACCCAGTACTCGCTGGTGTTCAGCTCACGCGCCAGGTAACGGCGGGTTTCTTCAGGATTCGCCCAGGCCCACTGCTCGGTGCGCAGCACCACATCGACGATGCGCGTGCAGGCATCGAAGTGGTTGTCGAACAGATGCGAGTCCACGGTCAGCGCCCGTGGTGTGCCGTTGTTGCAGCGGATCAGCGGGTCGGGATGGGAGCCGGTGTCGACCACCACGTGCAGACCGAATTCGTTGGCCAGTTGGGCGGCGTGGGCGCCTTTGAGAAAGATCGCGTCGATGTCGCCACGCAGCAGGCCGATCAGTTCGTTATTGCGTTTGCGGATCACGCCGACATCAAGGCTGACTTCCGATCCATACACATGGTGCTTGCGCTCGTCGCTGTAGGTGCCGCCATACGGGTAATCGACCAGCTCGACATCGGCGACGCTCAGGCCTTCGAGCAGCAGGGCGTTTTCCAGACCGCGCAGGGCCTGGGCGCGGGTGAAGTCGATTTGTACGTTGGCCCATTTCGGCAAGCCGAAGCGGCGGTTCTTCAGGTCGCGAATGGTCTTCACGCCGCTGTCGACGGTGGTCAGGATCAACTGCACCTCGTCGCTCCACGACAGGCCCAGCAAGTGCGTCGGCACGCCGCTGGAATAGGCCCAGATCGCCGGAATGTTGCCGCCGTGGCGGACCGAGTTGGGCAAGTGATGGTCGTAGTGGGCTTCGCGCACCTCGCGCTCGCTGGATTCGCGCAGCGACTGAATGTTCGTGCCGTAAGGCGCAAAAGCCTCGGCCAGACGGCCGGACTGTACGGCGATGCCGAGCCCGGTGGGCACCGGGCTGTGGGTGTACCAGAGGGTTTCGAGTGCTTGGCTCATAAAAGTCCGATCGTGTTCGTTAAAAGGAATCAGCCGGTCAACGTGCCAGGGGCAAGGCTCAGCGCATCCAGGGGACGGGTGTCGATCCAGTCGCGGACATCGAAGCGTTGCTCGATGAATTGCCAGCGCTGAAGGAAATCGGTGAAGTCTTGCAGGCCATCGATCGCCTGCTCGCTGAACCCGGTGTCCAGGCGCAGGTGCGCGTCCTCGCCATAGGCGGCCGTGACCCAGTACTCGCTGCTGTTGACCTCCCACGAGAGAAAACGTCGCGTGTCCTGCGGGTGCTGCCGGGCCCAGCTTTCGGCGCGCAGCACCGAATCGAGAATGCCGGTGGCGACCTCGAAATGATTGTCCAGCAGGTGTTGGTCGACGCTCAAGGTGCGCGGTGTGGCGTTGTTGCTGCGGATCAGCGGCTCGGGGTGCGAGCCGGTATCGATCACCGTGACCAGCGAAAAATCATGCGCCAGTTGTGCGCCATGCGCGCCCTTGAGAAAGATCGCGTCTACCTCGCCGCGCAGCAGGCCGACCAGTTCGGCGTTGCGGGTTTCGGCGCGGTGGCTGGTGATCAGCGTGCCGTCCACCGCCTGGGCCTGGGTGTCGCTGAAGGTGCCACCGTGGACATAGTCGATCAGCTCGACATCACGCACGTCCAGGCCTTCAAGCTTGAGTGCGTTTTCCAGACCGCGCAGGGCCTGGGCGCGGGTGAAGTCGATCTGCGCGTTGCGCCAGTGCGGCAGGCCGAAGCGCCGGCCCTTGAGGTCTTTGACCGTGGTGATGCCGCTGCCGGGACGGGTCAGGATCAACTGCACTTCATCGACCCACGACAGGCCGATCACGCGGGTTTCGCGGCCTTGGGCGCGGGCCCAGATGGCCGGAATGTTGCCGCCGTGGCGCACCGAATTGCGCAAGGTGTGATCGAAGTGCGACTCGCGCACGCTTTGTTCGCTGGACTCGCGGATCGATTGCAGCGCGGTGCCCAGCGGGTCCAGCGCCTCTTTCAGCCAGCCTTTCTGCACCGCCAGGCCAAGGCCGGTGGGCACCGGGCAGCGGGTGTACCAGAGTGTCTCCAGGGGCAGGCTCATGTCGTGGCTCCTGTTGTGTGGGCGGGTGTTGCATGAACGGGGCGCTGTTGTTGCACCAGCGGCAGGACTTCCTGGCCGATGCGCAAGGCTTCTTCAAGGTGTGGGTTGCCGGCCAGGATGAAGGTCGAAAAGCCGGCGTCGCGGTATTCGCTCAGGCGTTCGGCGATCTGTTCGTGGCTGCCGACCAGGCCCACCGTCGGGCCGGGCTTGGCCTTGGCGAAACCGGCCCACAGGTTCGGGCCGATGATCAGGTCTTCGAAGCGGTCGATGTTCTGGTGATAGGCCGTCTGCCGCGCGCCGCCCACCGAGTCACTCTTCGAAGATAAGCCGCGCCCGCCGGCCGCAGGTTTTGCACCGGGCGTATGAAAACGTTCGAACTGGCGGCGCAGGTCGGACCAGGCCAGCGCCTCGGTCTCGCGGGCGAACAGGTCGACACGCAGACCGAAACGCACGCTGCGCCCCTGACGGTCGGCCAGCTCGCGCACCCGCTCGATGTGCGGCGCCAGCTTGTCCACCGGCTCCGCCCAGTTCAGATAGACATCGGCGTGGCGCGCCGCGACGTCCAGTGCGGCATCCGAAAATCCGGAGAAATACACACCCGGCTTGCGCTCGTGTTGCAGCCCCTGAGGCAGGCCACCGTTCTCCAGGCGATAGATTTCGCCTTCATACGAGAAGCGCTCGTTGTGCCACAGGCCGTCGATCACATCGAGAAATTCGCCGGTGCGCTTGTAACGCAGGTCATGTTCGAGAAAGTCGCCCTGGGCGCGCTGGCCGGCCGGACTGCCGCCAGTGATGATGTTCCAGTCCAGACGCCCGTTGCTCAGGTTCTGCAGGATCGCGGCTTGCTGGGCGGCGTAGGCGGGCAGGGTCCAGGTGGCCTGGAAGGCGACCAGAAAACGAATGCGCCGGGTCTCGCGCGCCAGCGCCGCCGCGACGATCCACGGTTCCGGGCCGGTGGGCAGCAGCGCGCCCTCAAAGCCCACCAATTCTGCGGCCTTGGCCACCTGAGCGATGTAGTCGATATAGCCGAAACCGTCGGGCGAACCATTGGCCAGCCGGCCGGGGGCGATATTGCCGGGACGATGACGCGGGTTGCCGCGGTTATGGTTGTCGGTGCTCAGTTGCGGGCCGTCGGTACCCAATGGCAGACGCCAGAAAAATTCAGTGCTCATAGGGGTTCTCGGTTAGAAACGCTCGATTCGTCGCGGCTTGTGCAAGCAGCAGCAACCGCCATGCCACGGTGGGGTTAATATGCAAAAAAGCATTGTTTTCGCTGTTTTATGAACAATTTCGTGCATGTCTCTCATCCCTGTTGCCTCCTGAGCAGCACTGCGACAGCAATGCTGCTGATCACACAGCCGTGTGCGATGTAAGGTTTTTGCGTTCAGCCGGGGGTCAATTCCTCGGCCGCCGGCGTGGCGACGATTTCATCGATCGAGCTGGCCGAGCTGCGTTGCCAGGTGCGATAGAGCATGGCGTACGGGCCGTCCTGCTCGATCAGTTGCCGGTGCGGGCCGAGTTCGACCAGTTGGCCTTCGCGGATCACCGCGATGCGGTCGGCATCGCGAATGGTTGCCAGGCGGTGGGCGATGATGATCGCCGTGCGGCCCAGGCACAGCCGGCGCAGGGCTTTCTGGATGCGCCGCTCGGTATGCACATCCACCGCCGAGGTGGCTTCATCGAGTACCAGCACCACTGGGTCCGCCAGATAGGCACGCACCAGGCAAACCAGTTGCCGCTGACCGTGACTGAGGTGCGCGCCCAGCGGGCCGACCTCGGTCCGGTACTGATGCGGCAGGCGTTCCAGCACCTCGTCGGCGCCCAGCTCACGGGCCGCGGCGATCAATGTCTCGTCGTCGGCGTGCGGCGCGGCCATGCGCAGGTTGTCGAGGATGCTGCCGCTGAACAGCACGTTGTCTTGCAGCACCACCGCCACATTACGGCGCAAGTCATGCTGGGCCACCTCGCGTACATCCAGGCCATCGAGGCGCACCGCGCCGCCCTGCACGTCGTAGAAGCGCGTCAGCAGTTGCACCAGCGTGCTCTTGCCATGCCCGGACGGGCCGACGATCGCCAGCACCTCGCCGGCCTCGATCACCAGGTTCAACTGGTTGATCACCGGTCGTGCGGCGTTGGGGTTGTAGGCAAAGCGCACGTCTTCGAAGGTCACCTGGCCACGCGCCTTGCCCAGCGCGCGCGGCTGCGCCAGGTCGGTGACCTGCGGCGCGGTGTCGAGCAGCAGGAAGATGCGCTGCGCCGAAGCAGAGCCGGTGGCGTAGCGCTCGAACAGGTCCGACAGCTCTTGCAGCGGACCCAGAAACAGCATCACGTAGAACAGGCTTTCGGCAACCTGGCCGACGGTCACGCTGCCGTGCGCCAGGCCATGCGCGCCGACCAGCAACAGCACGGCCATGGCCGCAGCGGCCAGCAGCGCGGTGAAGGGTGCGAACCAGCCCGAGCGCAGGCTGCCGCGAATCAGCGACCAGTTGAAGTCGTCGAGCAGTTGCCGGTAACGGCGCAGGTTGGGTTTCTGGCGCACGCACTGTTGCAGCATGCGCGCACCACCAACGCTTTCAACCAGGTGCGCGGTAAAGCGGCTGCGGTTCTCGGCCACCGTGGCCCAGTTGCGCTGCGAGATGCGCTTGAACGCCCAGGTGGCGATAAACAGCAGCGGCACCGCACCGGCCAGGCTGAGCAGAAACAACGGCGAAATCAGCCACAGCATCACCGCCGCCACGCTGCACCGCAGCAACGCGCCGAGCAGTTCCGGCGGGCCCTGGATCACCAGCGGCTCAAGGCTGTCGACATCGCGGTCGACCCGGGAAATGATCCGCCCGGCCTTGGTCCGGTCGAAATAGCCGACGCTCAGCGCCTGCACATGGGCGAACACCCGCACGCGCAAGTCGTTGAGCACCCGGATGGCCGCGTGGCCTGCGATGTATTGCGAAACCCCGGCCAGGGCAAAGCGCGCCACCCAACTGAGCGCCAGGCCTGCGCCCAGCCAGCCGACCAGGATCATGTCGGCGATCCACTGGCCGTCCTGCTGAATCAGCCCGCGATCGAGCAGTTCACGCACGAACCACGGGCGCAGGAACACGGTGAACACCAGCAACAGCTCCAGGGCGATGACCAGCGCGATCGAGGTGCGGATTGGCCGCAGCAACGGCAGCAGGCGGCTGAACATGCTGCGGTCCAGGGCTTTTTTGGCCAGCAACTCTTCGATTTCGATGTCGCTCAGGGCCTGTTGGCCCCGCAATGGCTTAGCCATGTTCGATCCCCAGCAGGTCGCGGTAATGCGGGTTGCGGTGCAGCAGTTCTTCATGGCGGCCGCTGTCGGCGATGTGTCCGCCTTCGAGCATCAACACCCGGTCAGCCAGCAAAATGGTCGACAGCTTGCTGGAGATGACCAGCAGCGTCGTGACCCGCCCGTGGCTGTGCGGCAACTGGCGGATGTTGTCCAGCACGCGGCGTTCGCTGATCGCGTCCAGCGCGCTGGTGGCATCGTCCAGGCACAGAATGTCGGGGCGGGCGAGCAGGGCGCGGGCCAGGTTCAGGCGCTGGCGCTGGCCGCCCGATAACGTCACGCCCTTGTCGCCCAGCGGGGTTTGCAGGCCTTGCGGCAAGCGCTCCAGCACATCCTCGGCCGAGGCCATGCGCAGCGCCTCCAGCAGTTCGTCGTCGCTGGCGTTCGGCGCGCCGAGGCGCAGGTTGGCGGCCAGCGTGTCGGAAAACAGAAAGCTCTCTTGCGGCACCACATGCACCCGCTGGCGCAGCGGGTCGAGTTGCAGGTCGCGCACGTCCTGCCAGCCGGTTTCGCTGGAACCGACCAGCACGCGGCCTTCATTGACGTCGACCAGGCGCGGCAACAGGCTGGCCAGCAAACTCTTGCCAGTGCCGGTGGCGCCGACCAGCGCGACGATTTCGCCGGGGTGCAGGGTCAGCGAGCAGTCGCGCAAGATTGAACGCCCGCCGCCCGGCGCCTTGATCACCACCTGCTCAAGCTTCAGGCCCAGCGGGCTGTCGGGCAGGCTACCGCTGGCGCCGGTGATCGCCGGTTGCTCGTCGAGCAACTGCCAGATGCGTTCGGCTGAGGAGCGGGCATCGGCGAAGGTCTGCATCACCCGGCCGATGCCTTCGATACGAAACACCAGCGTGGTGACGATCAACAAGGCCGCGACCAGCTCACCGACATTCACCTGGCCGGTGCTGACCAGGTGCGCGCCGTAGACCAGAATCCACACATGACTGAGCGCGACCACCGCCTGCGGCAACGGAATGCGCGAACTGGCATAAGCCAGCGCCTGACGCGCGTGCACGGTAAACGCGGTGACCTGATGGGCGAAGCTGTCGATGCGCCGCTGTTCCAGCGCAAACGACTTGATCACCCGCACGCCGCTGATGCCCTCGCTCAGGTCCTGATTGACCCGGTCGTAAGCGGCGCCCACGGCGCGGTCGAGGCTGACCAGGTGTTCGGTCTGCAAGACGAAAATCCCCAGCCCCACCAGCGTCAGCAACAACGGCACCAGGCCCAGCAGCGGGTCGTACCAGCTCAGCAGGCCCACCGCCGCCAGCACCACCAGCGGGGTGTCGAGCACCTGCCGCCAGAAGTTGATCAGCGCATCGCGAACCTTGTCGGCGTCGCGCGTGGTACGGGTGATCATCTCGCCCATGCCGTGCTGCCAGTGATAGCCCAGGTGCAGGTTCTGCACCTGGGCCAGAATGCGCTCGCGCAGGCGCGTCAGCAGTTCCTGGCTGAGCACCAGCGCCAGCACCCCGGCGGCGTATTGCACGACACCGCGCGCCAGCGCGACACCGACGATCAGCCACAGCCAGTGCCAGGCCAGCGAATCGTTGAAACTGCCGTCGTCGAGGTGCACCACGGCGCGCCCGGCGTTGACATCGTTGATGGCATGGCCGACCAGCCATTGCTGCCAGACCAGGCCTATGTTGACGCAAATGAACAACGCAGCGGTCAGCCCGAAACGCCATGGCATTTCACGGTAGATGGCCAGGCTGCGCAGCAGTGGGTGTTTGTTGATCACATGAAAAACTCAAGGTGTTCGATGGAAATGGCGCAACAGATGCCGCATAGGAGCCATACCGATCGGCAAGACAACTCGATCATTGTGGGAGGGGGCTCTGCCCGCGACAGGGCCATTGAAACCTGCACATTTGCAGCGCCTGTTCCTCAGTCATCGCGGGCAGAGCCCCCTCCCACAGGTATGGTGGTTGGCTCAGGATTTGCGGCTGGCGCCTTCGGCCTGCTTGGCGTTGAGGATGGCGGTGTATTCGCCTGGATCGATGCCGTTCAGGTAGTAGTTGCCCACGTGGTGCAGGCGCCAGCGGATCGGGTCGTGGGTGGTGTGCACCCGCGCGTTGCGCCAGAAGCGGTCCAGGTTCCATTTGCTCAAGGTCGAGCTGGCGCCCAGCAACGAGAAAATGTCGCTCGAGATCTTCAGCGACGCGCCGTCCGAATGCGCCCGCGCCGTGGCCACCGACAGAATCAGTTCGTCTTGCAGCTCCTTGTTGTCCGGGTCGAGGTTGTGCCGGTCGAACACCTGCGCCGCTTCGCGCAGCAAGGACTCGGCGGCGCGCAGGGCCACGGCGTATTCGCCGATCTGCTTGATGATGTGCGGCTCTTCATTGGCGCGCTCGACGTTGCTTTCCACCCACGGCCGGGCGTTGTGTTTCAGGTACTCGACGGCAGCCGTCAGGGCACCGGAGGCGATACCGGTGTCGATGGCCGCGTGCAGAATCTGCGGGAAGGTCAGGCCGGTGCGCTTCATCGGGCCTTCGCGGCGGGCAATGTAGTCTTCGTCCAGCTCGATATTGTCGAAGATCACCGTGCCGCTGACCGAGTTGTTCTGGCCGAACGCTTCCCAGTCGTCGACCAGGGTCAGGCCGGGTGTGTTGCGGTTGAGCAGTACGCCGGCGCCACCGGTGTCGCTGGCGGCGGTCAGCGAGATCCATTCGGCCAGGTAAGAGCCGGTGGAGTAGAACTTGCTGCCGTTGAGCACCAGCTTGCCGTCTTCCCGGCGCTCGACCCGGGTTTTAAGAGCAAACTTATTCTTGCCGCCGACTTCCGCCAGCGCATTGCCAAAGCGTTTGCCGGCCAATACGTCGCTGATCAGCCGGTCGCGCACCGCCTCGCTGTAGCCGGTGAAAATGCCGCGCAGCATCACGTTATGAATCTGCAACAACTGACCGACGCCGCCGTCGGCCACCGAAATCAGGCGCACGGTTTCAACGATGGTCTGCACCGACGCGCCCAGGCCGCCGAACTCTTTCGGCACGCCAATCGCGGTCAGGCCGCTTTGCGACAGCAGCTCGGCCTGACGCCACGGCAGGGTGTTGTTATTGGCCGGGTCCGCCGCCAGCCGGGCGATTTCCACGGCGACCTCTTTGGCAGTAGCAATGGCCTGCGCTTCGCTGTGCAGGCGCTGGGCCAATTGTTCGATGGGCGGATTGTTGTGGGCCGTACTCATGACTTCACCTTCTTGCTGATTCTGGAATGTCCCGGCAACCGTTTGCGGTCGTACCGGTTATTAAATGCAATGCCCGTAGGAGCGGCTTTAGCCGCGAATGGCGGCGCAACCGTTCCCGGCTAAAGCCAGTCCTGCAGGGGGTTGAGCAAGTTCTGCGCCAGTGTTCCGTGCGGCGCGCCGAGCCTTCTGTTTCGCGGCTTTCAGGGCGGGGGTGAGGTTTTCTGCAAGAGGGGTGTTGCTGGAGCAGCACTCCGCGGCAAGCGATTGCTGATCTGCCAGCAGTCGCGCTGCAGCGTTGCTGGCAGATCAGCAATTCACCCTGCCTTGTAAGCACCGTTTTTGTTTTTATCCTTATAAATCAAGGGTTTGAATATTTGGCATGAGCGTTGCGTTAGCACAGTCATAGGCCAGCCATCCTGGCCCCGACCGAACACCTGGAGCTTTCCATGACTCACGCTGCAACGCTGCCCAACACGGCGCCCGGCCAGGCCGACGCGCTGGAGCAAATCTGGTTCACCCGCTGCCCGGTGCCGACCGCCTCGGGGCTGGCGTACCAACTTGGCTGGCTGGGCGAAGAATTCGCCGCCGATGGCCTGCCGGTTTCGACCCTGCAAGAAGCCAGACAACTGGGCCGTCATCACTACGATCACGACCTGCCCGGCCTGTTTCGCGAAGGCGGCAACGTCCCGGCTCTGGCGGCTCGCGCTGCCGGAGCGCCGAGCCGGCTGATCGGCCTGACCTGGATCGAAGAGTGGCAAACCATTCTGGTCCGTCCCGACTCCGGCATCCGCAGCGCGCAAGACCTCAAAGGCAAGCGCCTGGCCTTGCCGGCCTGGGGCGAGAACCGTCCGGGCAGCATCGCCCGCGCCATGAGCCTGCACGGCTACAAGGGCGCGCTGTCGCTGGCCGGTTTGAGCTTCGACGATGTCGAGCTGGTCGAGGTCGCGCTGCAATCGCAAGGCGATGCCGCCACCCCGCAACTGGGCCTGCAACGCCTGTGGTCGGGCCTGGATTACCTGGTGCGCGGCGAAGTCGATGCGGTGTATGTCAAAGGCGCCTCGGCGGCCGATGCCGCGCAGCGTCTGGGCCTTGTCGTCGGTATCGACCTGGACCAGATTACCGATCCGCGCTACCGCATCAACAACGGCACGCCACGGCCGATCACCGTGCATCAAAGCCTGCTCGACAATCACTTCGATGTGGTGGTGCGCTTTCTGGCGCAAACCCTGCGCGCCGCCGAATGGGCCGCCGGCAACCGCGAGGCGCTCAACCGCATTCTCGAAGAAGAAACCAAGGCCGGCAGCGCCGGTGTGGCTCAAGCCTATCGCGGCGACTTCCACACCACCCTGGCGCCGGACCTCTCGGCCCAGCGCCTGGCATTTCTCGACGTACAGAAAAAATTCCTGCACCTGCACGGCTTTCTCGAACGCGACTTCGACATTGCCGGCTGGGTCGATCACGCCCCTCTCAACGCCGCCCATGAACTGTTGGCCAAGCGCCGCGCCTGACTCCGGAGAATTTGCACATGACCACTGCTACCGCTGAACGCAGCCTCACCGCTGAACAACACGCCTTCGTCGACAACGTGATCCTGGAAGCCGAGCAGGCGTTCACCGTGTTCCGCGAAACCAACACCATCACCGCTAATGGCACGGTGGGCTTTATCGAGCGCATTCCGGGCACCGAGCTGCTGGTGTCGGTCAACTACCCAGGCCCGTGGAACTACCGCAAGCCGCTGACCGCCACGGTCACCGACTTTGACGGCAACGTGATTCACGGCAAGGGTCGCGGCGGTCCGGGGCGCTACACCAAGCTGTTCCAGCAACACGCCGACGTCACCACCATTTCTCACGTGCACTCGCCGTACCTCGGCGCCTGGGCGCAAACCCAGCGCACCCTGCCGTTCAACTATGTGCCGGTGCAGCGCTTCCAGCTGGCGCGCGAACTGCCGGTGTACGTCGACCGTCGCCAGCAGGAAGTCGACTTCATCATCGACAGCCTTGCGAAAAACCCCTTCACCCCGGCGATCCTCGAAGCCAACGGCGGCGCCACCGTGTGGGGCAAGAAAGGCCTGCGCGACCTGGCCGAATTCATCGTGTTGCTGGAAGAGGGCGCGCAGATCCAGTTGCTCGCCGAAGCCATCGGCGGCTCGCGTGCCTTCGGTCCTGGCGTGCTGACCCAGCAATGGAAGATGAGCGGCCTGTTCGAACAAGCCACTGCCCTGAACCTGGTACCGGCCATCGACCGCCGCGACTGATCGACTGCGCGTATTACAAGGACTGCAACCATGGCCGTGAAAATTCTCTGGTACCTCACCACCCCCGACGGGCCGTACCCGTGGGAGCCCGAAGGGCGCTGGCACACCGATTTCGAACACCTCAAGCAACTGGCCGTGGCCAGCGACCGCCTGGGTTACTACGGCTCGTTGCTGGGGTCGAGCCCCAACGAAAGCCTGGCGGTTGCCGCCTCGCTGATCGACGCCACCAAGCGCCTGCGCTTTCTGGTGGCGCAACACCCCGGCGAGCTGTCGCCTGCGGTGTTGGCCAAGTGGGCGCTGACCTTCGATCAGTTCTCCAACGGTCGCTTGCTGTTCAACGTGGTCAACGGCAATGACGCGGGCCTGGCGACGCTGGGCGTGCATTACCCGCACGACGAGCGTTATGACTTCAGCCTCGAATACTGGAAGGCGTTCAAGAGCATTTATGCCGGCGAAACCCAGGGCTACGACGGCAAGTACGTCAACCTCGCGCCGCGCCCGGCGGCCGCCGCTGGTCATCCATTGGGCGGCTGGCATGCGCCGTTGCAAAAGCCGGGCATCCCGCTGTGGGGCGCCGGCACCTCGGGTCCTGGCGTGGCGCATTCGGTGCAGTTGCTCGATGTGTACCTGAGCTTTGCCAACACCCCGCCGAAACTGGGCGAGAAATTCCGTCGCGTGGCGGCGGAAGCGGCGAAGATCGGCCGCGAGCTGACCTTCGGTACGCGCCTGCAAATCATCGTCCGCGAGACCGAAGAGGAGGCCTGGGCGCACGCCGAAAAACTGCTGCAACGCACCTCGCTGCAAACCGCACTGAATGCCGTGCAGCGGCAGTTGCCGCCGGGCGAAACCCTGGAAACCTTCCACAGTGACGACCCGCAGATCCAGCGCAATATCGAGACCCTGCGCAGCGGCAAACTGCCCAAGGCCCGCGATCTGGAGATCTACCCCAACGTCTGGGTCGGCCCGAGCCTGTTCGGCTTCAACATTCTGGGTCCGGCGGCCGGCACCTATCTGGTCGGCAGCGCCGAACAGGTCGCCGAGCGGATTCGCGAATACGAAAGCCAGGGCACCTCGGCGTTCATCCTCTCCGGCTTTCCGCTGATCGACGAAGCCCACCGCGTCGCCGACCTGCTGCTGCCGTTGCTGGACCTGGACCACGGCTTCGACGTGCCGTCGCTGGGCGTTGCCAAGCGTGTCGCCGAGGCCCCGGTCCCGGCCTGAGAAAAAACAAAAAACCCGTAGGAGCGAGCGTAAAGCTCGCGAAAGGGCCCGTTAAACCGGCATATCTGTTGCGTCTGTGCCGCAGCATTCGCGAGCTCTGCGCTCGCTCCTGCGGGAGTGGTGCCAGGCAAAAAAGATGGAGTCAGCATGAGTCACGAATTTCCCCGCCGTACCTTTCTCGGCAACAGTCTGGCGGTCGGTGGCGGCCTGCTATTGGGCGGCCTGCTGGGCGGTTGCGACAACAGCGCCAAAGCCACCGCGCAAGCCGGTGCCAGTGCGGCCGGTGCGTTACTGACGCCGGTGCGTGGCGGTCGTCTGCGGGTCGGCATCATCGATGGTGATCAGGCCGGTAACCTCGATGCGCACAAGCCGGTGGGCGGCGGGATCATTCGTGGCTGGGCGCTGTACAGCAAATTCTGGGAATGGAACCCGGACGTCAGCACGCGCCTGGCCCTGGCCGAGTTCGCCGAACCGAATGCCGACGCCAGCGCCTGGACCATTCGCCTCAAACAGGGCCTGGAATTTCACCACGGCAAGACCATCACCTCCGAGGACATGCTGTTCTCGATCCTGCGTTTCACCGATCCCAAGCTGGCTTCGCCGTACGCAGGGCTGGTCGGCGCCATCGACCGTCAGGCGCTGCGCAAGCTCGACGACCGCACGATCGAGATTCGCTTCAAGCAAGGCCAGAGCTTCTTCCCGCTGGACGAAACCCTGATCAGCTTCGGCGGCATCGTGCCCACCGACTACGACCCGATCAGCAATGTGGTAGGCGCCGGCCCCTACAAGCTGAAAAGCTTCATTCCCGGCCAGCGCTCGCTGTACACCCGTTTCGAGAACTACTACAAACCCGGCCAGCCGTATGCCGACGAGCTGGAAATCATCGAATTCAAGGACCAGGTGTCGCGTCTGGCGGCCCTGCGCGCCGGCCAGATCGATGTCGCCAGCGGCGTCACTGCCGAGCACACCGCGACCATCAAGGCCGACTCGCGCCTGAAGCTGTATGCCTCGCCGACCACCTCGTTCAGCGGCTTCAACCTCAACGTGGCCAAGGCCCCGTTCGACGACCCGAAAGTGCGTGAAGCCTTCCGCCTGCTGGCTGACCGCGAAGAACTGGTAGCGCGTGCGCTCAACGGTTTTGGCCGCATCGGTAACGACCTGTATTCACCGCACGACCCAACTTTCAACCACGCCATCGCCCAGCGCGGTTACGACCTGGAACGCGCCAAGGCGTTGCTGCGCGAAGCCGGCCACGAGAACCTCAAGGTCGAATTCACCACGCCGCCCGGCGGCACCGCCAACGCGGCGCTGGTGTTTGCCCAGCAGGCCAAGAAAGCCGGGGTCGAGATCAAGGTCACTCAGGTCGACAACTCGGTGTTCAACGGCCCGCAACGCGACAACTGGGTCATGTCGCCGGCCTCGACCCCGGCCCGTGGCTTTCTTGCTACCGCGCTGCACAACGAGGCGCCGACCGCGATCTACAACCGCAGCAACTTCCACGACCCGCGCTTCGATGCGCTGTTTCTTGAAGCGCTGGCGCAGCCGGACCTGGAAAAGCGCAAGGTGCTGGTCCACGAAGCCCAGCGCATCCAGCACGAGCGCGGCTCGCTTTTGATCTGGGGCTTCGCCGATATCCTCGACGCCGCCACGGCCAGGGTCGGCGGCCTGACCCCGGAGCAGACCACCTTCGCCTCGTGGCGCTTCGACAGCCTGTGGTTGAACAATGTCTAGACACGCACACCGTCATTCCCGCTTTCAGGCCCCGGCCTGGTTGTCGTGGTTCTTCGGCCGGCTCGGTTATGGCCTGCTGACCGCCTGGGTCATCAGCCTGGTGGTGTTCATCGCCACCCAGGCGCTGCCCTCGGACCCGGCGCGGGTGATTCTCGGCCCCGACGCGCCGCTCGAAAGCGTGCTGACCCTGCGCCAGCAACTGGGCTTGGACCAGCCGATTCTCTTGCAATACGGGCACTGGCTGCTCAAGACCCTGAGTGGCGACCTCGGCACCTCGCTGGACTCGAACGCGGCGGTCAGCAGCATTCTGTTCGGCCGTTTCGGCAATACTCTGGCGCTGATCCTCGGCGTGCTGCTGACCGCCGTGCCGCTGGCGCTGGCACTGGGCGTGGCCCTGGCGTTGCGCCGTGACAGCCGCATTGATCGCTGGGCGCTGTCGCTGCTGATCTTTCTCAAGGCCACGCCGAGCTTTTTGCTGGCGATTGGTCTGGTGCTGCTGTTTTCCATGCCGCACATCGACTGGCTGCCGGCGGTTTCGATTCTCGACCCGGACAAGGGCCTGCTCGAACAACTGCGTTTTCTGGTGCTGCCGATCGTGGCGCTGTCGCTGTCGGCACTGCCGTACCTGACGCGCATGGTGCGCGCCTCGATGATCGAGGCGCTGGAGTCGGACTATGTGATCGCCGCGCGCCTGCGGGGTGTGCCGGAGCGGCGGATTGTCTGGCTGCACACGCTGCCCAACGCGCTGATTCCGGCGATTCAGGGCGTGGCGCTGACGATGCGCACGCTGATCGGCGGTGCGCTGCTGGCCGAGGTGATTTTCAGTTATCCCGGCATCGGCACCACGCTGAACTCGGCGATCCAGATGCGCGACCTGCCACTGATTCAGGCCGCCGTGCTGGTCACCACGCTGGGCGTGGTACTGGTCAACCTGCTGGCTGACCTGCTGACTGTCTTGCTGACCCCGAAACTGCGCACCGCCCGCAAGGTGCGCATGATCAACCGCAACCGCCGTGGTATCCGCCCGTGGTGGCGGCGCACGCCGGCCCGCCAGGCCGGATGAGGATTCTGTAATGAGCGCTTTTTCTCCGACTGCCCGCTGGCGCCTGCTGTGGCGCGAACCCCAGGTGCGACGTGGCCTGATCATTACCGTGCTGGTGATCGTGGTGGCGGTGTTCGGCCCGCTGCTGGCGCCGCATGCGCCCACCGATATGGTCGGCCCGGTGTACGGCGCACCGACGGCGCAGGCCTGGCTGGGCTTTGATTTTCTCGGCCACGATGTGCTGTCGCGGCTGTTGGCCGGCGGCCTGTCGGTGCTGTGGATGTCGATGGCCGCGGCCCTGATTGCACTGCTGGTCGGCACCAGCCTGGGCCTGGCGGCGGGCTTTTCCCGGCGGCGTCTGGACCAGGCGATCATGTGGGGCGCCGATGTGTCGCTGGCGTTTCCCGACCTGATTCTGGTGCTGCTGATCGTCTCGATGCTCGGCCGCCAGCCGTGGCTGATCGTGCTCACCGTGTCGATTGCGTTTATCCCCAGCGTGATCCGCCTGGCACGCGGCAGCACCGTGGCGGTGGCCAGCCAGGAATTCGTCGAGGTCGCGCAGATGATGGGCTATTCGCCGTGGCGCATCCTGTTCAAGGAAATCCTGCCGAACATTCTCACACCGCTGCTGGTGCACTTCGGCAACATGCTGACCTGGGGCGTGGGCATTCTCTCGGGCCTGAGCTTTCTCGGTTACGGCGTCGCACCACCGGCCGCCGACTGGGGCCTGATGATCAACGAAAACCAGGCCGGCCTGCTGGTCCAGCCCTGGCCGGTGCTGGTGCCGGCGCTGATGATCGGCATCTTCGCCTACGGCACCAACATCCTCGCTGAAGGCATCGGCCGCAGCACCGCCCGCATCGGGGACAAACAACCATGAGCGTGATCGCCGAAATGAGCCTTGAACAACGTGCGGCGATTGCCGCTCGCGTGCCCCTGCCCAGTGAATCGCCGGTGTTGCGGGTCGAGGGCTTGCGCGTCGAGCTGAGCGAACAGGTCGATGTGCTGGCCAATGTCTCGTTCAGCCTGCAGGCCGGGGAAATCGTCGGCCTGGTCGGCGAGTCCGGCTCGGGCAAGACCACGCTGGCCACCGCACTGCTGGCTCACGCCCGGCGCGGGGCACGGATTGCTGCCGGGCGCGTCGACATCGCCGGCCAGTCGCTGCTGCAACTGGGCGGCGAAGCCCTGCGCCAGGCGCGTGGCAGCCTGATCGGCTATGTGCCGCAAGACCCGGCCACCGCGCTCAACCCGGCCTTGCGCATTGGCACCTTGCTGCGCGAAACCCTGGCCGCCCACGACGCCAGCCTGAGCCGCGACCAGCAACGCCAGCGCCTGCAAGACACGCTGCGCGATGTGGGGCTGCCGGATGACGAGCTGTTTCTCAAGCGCTTCGCCCATCAACTGTCGGGCGGCCAGCAACAGCGTGTGTTGCTGGCGCTGGCCTTTGTGCTGCGCCCACGCCTGATCGTGCTCGATGAACCGACCACCGCGCTGGACGTGACCACCCAGGCGCACATTCTTGCGACCCTGCGGCGCTTGTGCAAAAGCCAGGGCGTGGCGGCGGTGTATGTCTCTCATGACCTGGCGGTGATCAAGGACCTGGTCGACCGGGTGATGGTCATGTACGCCGGCCGGCTGGTCGAGACCGCCAGCCGCGAAGCGCTGTTCAGCCATCCCGCGCACCCGTATACCCGTGGCCTGCTGGCGGCGATCCCGGATGTGGCCGAGCGCCGTGAAATCAACGCGATTTCCGGCCACGCCCCGGCGCCCGGCCATCGCCCACAAGGCTGCGCCTTCGCCCCACGCTGCCCGCGCAGCACGAGCGCCTGCGGCCAGGGCGAGCCGTTGCTCGATGAACTCAATAACCAACAGCGCGTGGCCTGCCTGCACCCGCACCGTGAAGCGCTGGCGCTGGTCACCCAGGCACCGCTGGCCGCCGAGATCAGCGACGCCGATGAGCGCCAGTTGCTCGAAGTGGCCAACCTCGACGTCGCCTATGACCGGCAAGTGCTGTTCGATATCTCGCTGAGCATCAAGGCCGGCGAATGCCTGGCGCTGGTCGGCGAGTCCGGCTCGGGCAAGACCAGCCTGGCCCGCACGCTGGCAGGGCTGGGTGAAAACGCCCAAGGCGAATTGCGCTATGCCGGCCAGCCGCTGAGCCTGGCGGCGCGCCAGCGCACACCGGATTTGCGCCACCGTATTCAGTACATCTTCCAGAACCCGTACCGCGCCCTGAACCCGCGGCAAACCGTGGGCGAATGCCTCAGCGCGCCGCTGGCGCACTTCTTCGGCGTCAAGGGCGCAGCGGCGCGTGAGCGGGTCGAGGCAGTGCTCAAGCGCGTATCGTTGCCCGCCACCACTGCGCAGTCGTACCCGCACAGTTTGTCGGGCGGCGAACGTCAGCGCGTGGCGATTGCCCGCGCCCTGATCTGCGAGCCGGAGCTATTGATCTGTGACGAAGTGACCTCGGCGCTCGACGTCTCGGTACAAGCCTCGATCCTCGCCCTGCTGCGCGACCTGCAACGCGATGGCCTGACCCTGCTGTTCGTCACCCACGACTTGGGCGTGGTACGAGCGATCGCCGATCGGGTGGTGGTGCTCAAATCCGGACGGATTCTGGAGCAAGGGACGGTGGAACAAGTGCTGGACCAGCCGCAGGATGAATACACCCGCACACTGGTGAGCAACTCGCCGACGCTGTTGTAAGGCCGGGCGCGGTGCCTGATTTTCAGAGGCGTCCTACAACCTGTGGTTCAAGCGCCTGATCTGAAGCCGGGTTTGCCTCGCTGTATTCTTGCGACTAAATCCAGTTGCTGGAAAGGGGCCGTATGTCCATACATGCCAAACTGCTGAACCTGCACGGTGGGTTCACCTGGCCTGAATGGGTGACCTTGCTCAAGGGGTTCGGTTATCGCTTGAGATTGATTCTATGAACACGCTATTACAGCACCGGGGTTACTACGGCTCTATCGAGGTCAGCCCTGAGGATAATTGTCTGTTCGGCAAGCTTCAGTTCATTCGGGCTTTGGTCAGCTACGAGGGTGAAACAGTCGCCGGTCTGACAGAGTCTTTCAGAGCTGCCGTGAACGATTATCTCGAGACGTGCGCATCACTTGGACAAACCCCGGAGGTTTCGTGCAAGGGGTCTTTTAACGTCAGAGTAGGGCACGACCTGCACCTGGCGGCCAGTATTGCCGCCAGTCAGCAGAATGTGTCCCTGAACGATCTGACCCGCAAAGCGCTTAGCCAATATCTGGGGCACCGCTCGTAGGAGCGGTTCCCGGTTTATGACGCCCGCTGCAACGCTCGCCGCCGCGCTTCTTCCCTCACTGCCGGAATGATCCAGCGACCGTAATCCACGGTGTCGTACAGCGGGTCGTACCCTCTGTTCAGGAATGTCGTCACCCCAAGGTCGACATAATCGAGCAGCGCTTCGGCGACGGTTTCTGGCGTGCCGACCAGGGCGGTGGTGTCGCCGTAGGCGCCAACTGCGCTGGCGGTGGGCATCCACAGGGCGCGGTCGTGGCGGTCGCCGGCGGCAGCGGCGGCGAGCAGGCGTTCGCTGCCGGTGCCTTTGGTGCGGTTGCGCCACGGGCTGCCTTCGGCGAACTGCGGGTTGGCCTTGATCTGCGCCAGGATCTGCTCGGCGCGTTGCCACGCCAGCTCTTCGGTGGCGCCCAGAATCAACCGTACCGACAGGCTGACCCGTGGCGCGGGCTTGCCGGCTGCGCTGGCGGCGGCGCGCAGTTTGGCGATCTGTTCGGCCACACCGCTCAGTGGCTCACCCCACAGCGCATACAGGTCGGCGTGCCTGACGGCGATCTGGTAGGCGATCTCGGATGAGCCGCCAAACGAGATCGGGATATGCGGCTGTTGCACAGGCTTGACCGGCGAGAACGCGCCCTGGAGCTTGAAGTACTGGCCGTCGAAATCGAACGGCTGTTCTTCGGTCCACAGGCGGCGGACGATTTCGAGGTATTCGTCGGCGCGCTTGTAGCGTTCGGTCTTGTCGGCCAGAAAGTCGCCTTCCTGCGGCTCGGCGGTGATGCCGGTAATGGCATGCAGGCGCAGACGTCCGCCGCCGGTGGTGTGGTCCAGCGTGGCAAAGGCGCGGGCGGCCACGGTCGGCGCGGTCAGGCCCGGACGGTGGGCGATCATGAAGCCCAGCCGTTCGGTCTGCGAGGCGGCGTAGGCGGCCACTTGCAGGCTGTCGGCACTGCCCGGCGCGCTGGCGATCAGCACCCGGTCAAAGCCTGCCTGTTCGTGGGCACGGGCGTGGTGGCTGATAAACGGCAGGTCAAAACCTGCGGTGCGCTGGCCGTGGGTTTCGGACCATTGGCGCGGGAAAATCATCCCGACGAATTCGATCGACATGCTGGGCTCCTTGGAAAAATCAGAACTGGTAATCGACCTGGGCCAGCACGGTGCGGCCCTGCATCGGTTGCAGGAAAGTGTTGGTCGAGCCGGCCAGGCCGCTGACGAAATTCAGCTCGTCGGTGAGGTTGAGCACCCGCAACGTGGTGCTCCAGGTTGGCTGGCGGTAGTAAATGGCCAGGTCCAGGTTGTATTCGTCGGGGATCTGCACGGTCTTGCTGAGGTTCAGGTACCACTGGCTGGTCCACCAGCCGGACAGCTCGGCGCCAAAGCCGTTGTCGAAGCGGTAGTCGACAAAACCCGAGGCGGTGTACTCGGGAATCTGCACGGCATCGAACTTGCCCGACGGGCGCTGGTTGAGCGCGTTGTTGTCGCCGAACACCGTGCCGTTGTCGGGCACGAAACCTGCCGAGGCAAAGCCTGCCTGCGAGGTGAACTCGTTGTAGGCCTTGAGCTTCGACAGGTTGACGCCGGTGCGCAGGTGGTCGGTGGGCTGGTAGCGAACGGTCGATTCGACGCCCTTGATGATCAGTCGGGCGATGTTGTTATTGCTGTCCGGCGCCTGGTCGCGTTCCTGCTTGAAGCCGGCCAGCGAGAAGAACAGCGTGTCGGGAATCGCATCGACTTTCAGGCCGACTTCATGCAGCACCGAGAGGCTCTTGAACTGCAGCGGGTTGAGCAGGTTGGCGCCCGCGCCGCTGCCCCAGCCGATGCCGTTGGAAAAGAAGCCGGTGTTGACCGCCAGCGAGCGGTCGAAGGTGTAGTACAGCGTGCTGTTGTCGGTGGGCTTGATGTACGGGCTGACCTGTACTGAAAACAATCGATAGTTGTCGCCGTCCTTGCGCTGGCTGGCGCCGGGCAGGGCGAACGGGTTTTCGATGCGCGCATCGATCCAGCTGCGGCTGGCACCGATGTTCAGGCCCACGCGGTCGTTGAAACGCAGGTTATGCTGGCTGAACAGGGTCTTGGTGGTCCACACGCTGTCGGCGGTATAGGGCGCCACCGACTCGGCGTACAGGCCGTGGCCTGCCGGGTACATGGGCGGCAGGTTCAGGTAGCCGTAATAGTCGGAAAATTGCGCCACGCCGGGCTGGCCGATCCAGGCGCCTTCGCCGCCGGCCGGGTTGCTGCCGGTCAGGCCGAGCAGGTCGCCGGGGTTCTTGGTCGCCGGGTTCTGAGTCAGGTCATAGGCGTAGATATTGCCGCCAAAGCTGTTGTTGGCGGCAATCGACTGGTTGAACTCGCGGCGGTAGATCAGCCCGCTGTTGCTGTCGTCGACCACCTTGATGCCGAACAGCTCGCCCTCGTTGCGCCAGCGAAACTCGAAGCGGTTGTCGAAGATGTTGTCTTTGGACTGCACGTTGAACGAGCCCACCGCATCGGTGACATCGCTGGAGCGTTCATAGAAGGTGCTGTTGGCCAGGGTGATGTCCGGCGTCAGGTCCCATTCGGCGCGCAACTGGGTGATGAAGCGCCGCGAGCTGCTTTCGTCTTCGGCGCGCTGGCTGGTTTGCGACGACAGCGAGGTCAGGCCGTTGCCGGCAAGGTTCGGGTCATAGACCCAGCCACGCACGCTGCCGGGGCTGGCCTGGGTGTTGGGCGATGCGCTCTGGAAGCTGTTGTTGACCACGTTGTACTGGCCCTGGGCGTTGCGCTGGCGCTGCACCCAGCCGGTGACGGGCGCGTTGGCGGCGCCCGATTGCAGCACCGGCGACCACAGCGTGTTGCCGTTCTGGATGATCGGTGTGGCGCGGCCGGCGTAGTACTTGCCGTGGTCCACCAGTTCCTGCGTGGCGCGGTTCCAGCCGTGGGTGATGTTGTAGTCGTAATAGTCGTCGTAGCTGGCGTTCCAGTTGACCCGTACACCGTCGCCGCGCCAGGCGAAGGCGCCGTAGAAAGCGTTGAAGTTGTTGTCGACGTTGTCGTAGTAATCCTGGTTGCGCTGCTGGGTCACACTGAAGCGATAGGCCACGCTGTCGGACAGGGGACCGGTGGTGTCGACGCTGTATTTGCCTGAACCGCGTGAGGTCGCGCCGGGGTTCCAGCCGCCCAGTTCGGCGCTGAGGCGGGTGCGCTGTTCGTCGAAGTCGGGTTTTTTGCTCAGGTAGTTCACATAGCCGCCGCTGCCGGTCACCGAGCCGTAGGTCACCGACGAGGGACCGGCGACGATGTCGGCGCCTTCGATGCCGTTGAAGTTGGCCGGGTGACGCACGGCATAGCCGCGCTGGCCGTCGTGGAAGACCTCCGAACCCTGACCGCGAAACTGCGGCGCCAGCCCCGAGTTCTGGCCGCCGCCACGGGTGATGCCCGGTGCGTATTTGACCAGGTCGTCGCTGCTGCGGATCGGGTCCCTGGCCAGTTGTTCGGCATTGACCTGGCTGACCGAGCGCGGGGTGTCCAGCACGCTGGCCTGCAAGCCGCCATACACCGAGGTGGGCGGGCGCACCGGGACGATGGCGGTGTCGGGATCGGCCTTTTTTTCAGCTTCGACGGTGACCACGTTCAGGGTCGGCGTGCTGCTTTGTTCGGTGTCGGCCCAGGCCAGGGACGACAGTTGCGCGAGCACCACAACCGACAGAACATTGCGGGGGGATAAGGCAATTGCAGACATTGAGATTCTCCGTGTCCTGTAGGAGCGCGCTTGCCCGCGACCGGCTGCGTTAGCAGTCGTAAATTTTCAGCGTTTCGCAGATTTTTATGAGCGCTTCGCACTCAGTCGCGGGCAAGCGCGCTCCTACGGGGGCGGTGTGCAGTGGGGTTCAGGTTTTGGCGTTCAGCCACAGGTTGTCGAAGCGCCAGGTGCTGAACTGGGTGTGTTCGGGGCCGGCGCCGCCGACCTGGCTGGTAAAGCCGTCGAGCTGGTCGGTGTAGCCCCAGATCAGCATGCCGCCGCGCTCGTACTGGATGCGTTGCAACTGGTGAACCAGCGCCGTGCGTTTGGCCAGGTCCGGCTGGGCCATGGCCTGGTGAAACAAGCGGCCGAATTCCGGGTCCTGAAAGTTGGTCTTGTTCGACACGGCAAACGGCGCGTCGGTATGAATGGCGCTGGCCAGAAACGGCGCGCCGATGCTGCCGCCGGTGCTCAGCGGCCATTCGGTTTTCTGCGGACCCTGAAAGGTCGGCAGGTCGACCTGCTTGACCTTCAGCGTGACCCCGGCTTCGCGCGCCTGTTCGGCCAGCACCAGGGCGGCCGACAAACCGCTGCCGGGTGTGGTCACCAGTTCGACGTCGAGGTGTTCGTGACCCGCTTCCTTGAGCAGCCGGCGCGCCGATTCAATGTCGAACGGACGCGCCGGGATGCTGTGATCGAAGGTCGGATCGCTGGGCGAGTACAGGTCGTTGGCGACCCGGCCCTGACCGTTGAGCGCACGCTTGACCAGGTTGTCGCGGTTGGCCAGCAAGCGAAACGCCTGGCGCACGCGCGGGTCGTCGAACGGTGGCTTGGCGGTGTTCATGTCGAACGACAGCCAGTTGCCGGTGACCGAAGTCACCAGCTTGATGCGCGGGTCGCGGCGCAGCACATCGAGCTGCTCGCTGGGCATGCCGTTGGCCATGTCGATCTGCCCGGCGCGCAGGGCGGCCAGGCGTGAAATCTGGTCCTTGAAATCGATGATTTCCAGCTCGTCGGCGTACGGTTTGCCGTGCTTGAAATAGTTCTCGAAGCGGGTGAACACCGAGCGCTGGCCGGGGGTAAAACTCTTGAGCTTGTAAGGGCCGGCACCGACCGGGTTGGTCACCGGGTGGTAATCGACCGGCACGATGCCGCCAAAGTTGACCCAGGTTTCGGCCAGCGGAAAGTAACTGCGCCCGTCGCGAAAGCTCAGGCGGATGGTGCGTTTGTCGAGCTTGACCAGGTTGTCGCGGTCGACCCAGTGCAGCAATGCCGCGTAGGGCGAAGCCAGTTCCGGGTCGGTGAGGCGGCGCACCGAGAAGATCAGGTCGTCGGCATCGATGGTCTTGCCGTGGTGGAATTCCAGGTCCTGGCGCAGGCGCAGGGTCCAGGTCTTCGCGTCCGGGCTGACCTCGGTTTCTTCGGCCAGCGCCAGGCGCGGCTGCATGTTTTCATCCCACTCCCAGAGCTTGCTGTACAGCGCAAAGCCGCGCACCACGCCACTGCCGACCGGCTTGTGGGCATCGAGGTTGCCGCTCTGGTTGCCGTCCAGAATACCCAGGCGCAAGCGGCCGCCGTACTGTGGCTGGGCGTTGCCTTGAGTGCCGGCTTGAGTGCCGGTCTTGGCCTGGGACCCTGCGTCACAGCCGCTGAGCAAGCCACTGCTTCCCAGCATCAGGCCCGCGCCGAGAAGGGCGGAGTTGTTGAGCAAACGTCGGCGGCTGATCGGATGGTCCATGCCTGTTCTTCCTTAAAATGCTGGCTTCAGTTGGCGCTGCTGACCGCGTGCAAGGGCGCCACGCTGGCCGAGCTTTTCACCAGCGCCGCCCGCTCGTTCTTGAAGTGCGGCAGGATGTGCTGGCCCAGCCGATAGGCCTCTTCCAGGTGCGGGTAACCGGCGAGGAAGAACAGCTCCAGGCCCAGCGCGTTGTATTCGCGAATGCGCGCCACGACGTTGTCGTAGCTGCCCACCAGCGCACAGCCCGGCGGTACGCCGATGTAGCCGAAGCCGGCCCAGACGTTGGGGTAGATGAAGAAATCGTCGTACTGCTTGATGTCTTCGCGCTGGCCGAACGCTTCTTCGTAGCTGAGCTTGCGCGCGGTGCGCAGGCCGGCGTGGGCGGCCACGGCCTTGGCGGCGCCGCGCTGGATGCCGTCGTCGAAGAAGCGCTTGGCCTCGGCGTGGGCGGCCTCTTCGGTCTCGCGGGTGATGACATCGATCGACAGGCCGAAGCGGATGTCATGGCGGCCGTGCTTGAGCGCACGCTCACGCACATCGCTGATCAGTGCGGCGATCTGCTCGGGGTGTTCGGCGCGCATCAGGTAGTAGTCGGCGTGTTTGGCGGCGAATTCACGTGCGGCAATCGAGGAGCCGGCGGTGCAGATCACCGGCAGCTCGGCCTTGTTCAGCGGATGACGCAGGCCACCGCCTTCGGCGCTGTAGTACTTGCCCTGATAGTGGAAGTTCTCGTTGTGCCAATAGCCTTTGACCACATCGAGGAATTCGGTGGCGCGGTCATAACGCTCATCGTGGCTGCTGAAATCGCCGACCTGGCGTTGCAGCGCGTCCGAGCCGCCGTTGATGATGTTCCACACCAGACGGTTGCCGGTGGCGCGCTGGTAGGTCGCCGACTGCTGCACAGCGACCCACGGGGTGTAGTGGTAGGGCTGGAAGGCGGTGACGAACTTCAGCGTGCGGGTTTCACGCGCCAGCAGCGAACACACTGTCCACGGCTCTTCGCCGCTGGGTGCGTTGACCATCAGCACGCCGCCGAATGTGTTGATCTCGTTGGCGCGGGCGATCTGGCCCAGGTAATCGATGTAGGTGAACGGGTCACCGACCGCGAAGTCCGACACGGCGCCGTTGCCATCGCTCGGGCCCCAGTCGCCACGGTTACGCGGGTCGCCCGGCAGGTATTGGGTTTCGCCATGCAGCGGCAGGCGGCTGAAGAATTCAATGCTCATGATGGTGTTCCCGAAATGAATGATGAACCCGTAGGAGCGGCTTTAGCCGCGAAGGTTACGACGCGAAATGGTGTCGCCTGCTTCCCGACTAAAGTCGGTCCTACGACCGTTAGCCAGCGCCCACGGTCAGCCTGCGGTGGGTGCGCAGATCGGTGTGATCGGCTGGTCGGCGATCACTTTTTTCGCGAACGGAATCGAGTCCTTCAGCGAGGCATTCACCGTTTCGCTGTGACCCAGGCCCTTGTACAGGTGGCCTTCGACCACGGAGCCGGCGTTGCAGGCGTCCTTCATCAGCTTGAGCTGGGTCTCGGCGGCCGGGGTCTTGTCCTCGGCACCGGTGCCGATGAAGATCGGTTGCGCCAGCTTGAGGGTCGGGTAGGCGATCTGGTCCTGCCAGGGCTTGAGCTTGGCGCCGTCGTTGTCCTTGCGCGCCTGCGCCGGTGTCAGGCCCAGCGCCAGCACATCGCTGGTCAACGAGGCCAGGCAACTGGTGCGCGCCTGCTCGAACAGCGGCAGGGCGCGGTCGGTGTAGTGGTCTTTAGGGTCGATGCTCGGGTCGTATTGCTGCGCGGCGAGCAAGGTGTAGAAGCCGTAGGTCAGCGCGGCGTCGACCTTGGTCTGGTCCTGATTGCCAACACTCCTGGTGCCCACGGTGTAGATCACGCCGGTGCCGACGCTGCCTTTCACGCCCAGGTCCGGCGCGTAAGTGGCGGCATAGGCGCCTGCGGCAAAGGCACCGGCGCCGCCTTGCGACTGGCCGACGATCAGCACCTTGTTGGCCAGGCCCGGCACCGATTTAGTCACCGCACGGGCGGCGTCGAGAATGCCGTAGGCGGCGGTGCGCGCGTTCAGCAGCGGATGCCCGCCGGGTACGCCCAGGCCCTGATAGTCAGTGGCGACGATGGCGAAACCTTCACTCAGCCAGCGCGCCAGGTACTGCACGTCGCGGTACGAGCGGCCACTCCAGGACGGCGCGCAGATGTCCGCCACGCCCACGGTGCCATGGCCCCAGCTGACCACCGGCCAGCCGCCGGCCGGTGGCGTGCCCTTGGGAATGAACAGCGCGCCGGAGACCACGATCGGCGTCTTGCCGTCGATGCCGCTCAGCGAGCTGTAGAGAATCCGTTGCTGGGACGCCGCGCCCGGCAGGCTCAGGGTCGCGTCCAGCGGCTCGCTGCGCAGCAATTTGCCGGGCGTGGCCGGAATCACGTCTTCCCAGGTGTAGAACGCCGAGACCCGGCCGTCGCCTTGCAACGGGTCCGGCTTGGGCGCATGCACGCCGTCGGCCAGGGCATTCATCGAGATCGCCACGGCCAGGGCCGCGAACGAGTGCTTGAGGGTGGTGGACAACTTCATCGGGTTTTCCTTGTGCGACGGATTCGCGAACGGGTGCCGGACGACACCGGCTTGTGGGCAGCAGAGCAGGTTGCATGCCATGCCAGGAAAATCGCCCTGCAGCCCTTGTGCGACGCGGCTCTGGATAAAACGGCCAGGCGCGCAGGTGTTGCCTGGGACGCAGCCCGATGCTGACCTCAGAGCAATCGCTGCTGACCGGTTGCTGCTGGAGCAGCAACGCACTGTGTCTGATTTCTACATATTCATTTTGGGAATAAACAAATGCCAATTAACAATTAATTGGACTATTGGTTTTCATGTAAAGATGGCGTCGCGCTTCCACTGCCAGGTATGCACCATGTCGCTGCTGACCCATCCTCACGCCCGAGAACTGACCAAGTCCGTGCGCGCCACCGTGCTGGTGTTCAAAGACCCACGCTCGCAGGAACTGCTCAGCCGCATCGAGCGCTTGGCGCCCAGCGAAGCCAACACTTTGATCGTCGGCGAAACCGGTACGGGCAAGGAACTGGTGGCCCGGCATATCCATCACCTGAGCCGTCGCGGGCGCGAGGCTTTCGTGGCGGTCAACTGTGGCGCGTTTGCCGAATCGCTGGTTGAAAGCGAGCTGTTCGGGCACGAGAAGGGCGCGTTTACCGGCGCGACCAACAGCAAGGCCGGCTGGTTCGAGGCGGCCAATGGCGGCACGCTGTTTCTCGATGAAATCGGCGATTTGCCGCTGAACATGCAGGTCAAGCTGCTGCGCGTGTTGCAAGAGCGCGAAGTGGTGCGCCTGGGTTCACGTACGCCGATTCCGATCAATGTGCGGCTGGTGGCAGCGACCAACGTCAACCTGGCCGATGCCGTGGTGGCCGGGCATTTTCGTGAAGACCTGTTCTATCGCCTGCACGTGGCGACCATCCGCCTGCCGCCGTTGCGCGAGCGGCCAGGAGACATTCTGCCGCTGGCGGAGTTTTTCATCGGCGAGCACTGCCAGCGACTGGGCTACAACCGCGCCTCACTGAGCCTCGAGAGCGAGCGCAAGCTGTTGCAACACAGCTGGCCGGGCAACATTCGCGAGCTGGAAAACGCCATTCACCATGCCTTGCTGGTGTGCCGCAACGAGGTAGTGCAGCCGGCCGACCTGCACCTGGTCGACATGCGCTCGTCGGGGATTCGTCAGGAAGAAGCGGTGCAGGCCGCAGCGCGTCCGCTGGCGCCGCCGGCCAACCTCGAAAGCGCGCTGATCGGTCTGTTCGAGAAGAATGTCCCGGACCTGTACGAGCACATCGAAGAGACGCTGTTTCGTACCGCCTACCGCTTTTGCCACGGCAACCAGTTGCAGACCGGCCGCCTGCTGGGCATCAGCCGCAATATCGTGCGCGCGCGGCTGGAGAAGATCGGCGAGCTGGCGAAAACCGAATAACCCGCGTTACGGTCGTTGCCGGGTCACCATCCGGCTGGCGACCAGCCCCACCTCGAACAGCAGCCACATCGGCACCGCCAGCATGGTCTGTGAGAACACATCCGGCGGGGTCAGGATCATGCCGACCACAAAGCAGCCGACGATCACGTACGAGCGGCTCTTGCTCAGGGTTTGCACATCGATCATGCCGGCCCAGACCACCAGAAACGTCGCCACCGGAATCTGGAACGCCAGGCCGAACGCCAGAAACAGCGCCAGGATGAAGTCCAGGTACAGCGCGATGTCGGTCATCATCTCCACGCCCTCGGGCGTCACGCTGGCGAAGAAACCGAACATCATCGGGAACACCAGAAAGAACGCGAAGGCCATGCCCGCGTAAAACAGTGTCACGCTAGCGATCAGTAGCGCGATGGCGACGCGCCGTTCAGTGCGATACACCGCAGGAGCCACCATGCCCCAGACCTGATGCAGGATCAGCGGCATGGCCACGAACAGCGCCAGCATCAGGGTCAGCTTGATGGGGGCCATGAACGGTGACGTCACGCTGGTGGCGATCATGCTCGCACCGGCTGGCAAGAATGCGCGCAGCGGTGCGGAGATGGCGGTGTACAGCGGCTGGGCAAACGGAAACAGGCCGACAAACAGCACGACCATGGCCAGCATGCAGCGCAGCAGGCGGTTGCGCAGTTGCCGCAGATGGCCGACAACGGCGACGGGCGCGTGGTGTTCCAGGGCATTCATGGGGCGGTTTGTCCGTGGCTGGTCGATGCTGTGCTGACGGGGGATGTAGTTGCCGGCTTGTCGAGCTGGATGCCGGCGCGCAGCTCCTGCTCCAGTTTCAGCAGTGGCTGCTGATCAAGCTCTTTGCGCAACTGTTCGGCATCCAGCTCGCGCTCCATCTGCTGCTTGATGCCGCTGAGCGCGCGTTTGGTCTGGCCCATCCAGCGCCCGGCGGTGGCCGCAGCCTTGGGCAAGCGCTCCGGGCCCAGCACCAGCAGAGCGACGGTGCCGACCAGCAGCAATTCGGTAAAGCCGATCTCGAACATCAGTGCTTGCTTTCGGTGTGTGGCTGGGCGGCGTGGCTGGCGTCGTTCAGGCCGGTTTTATGCGCCAGATGATCGTCGGCCTTCGGCTCGTCGGTGCCCATCGAGGTGCGAAAGCCCTTGATGGTTTCACCCAGGTCCGAGCCCAGCGTACGCAGGCGCTTGGTGCCGAACAGCAGAAACACCAGGACCAGCACGATCAGCAGTTGCCAGATTCCGATACCACCCATGAAAAAGCACTCCAGGTCATTGATTTGAAAAACGAACACGCATCTTGCCGAGCACATGTGACGGCGCTGTGACGTTTTTGCGTGGTTTTCATGAGCCTGTTACCCGGCTGCAACATTACCGGTGTTGACTGTCGGCCTCTGGATGAAAAACAGGTGGGGGTCATGGGCCGACGTCAACAACGAGGGGCCGCATTACTGATGGTGCTGGTGGCCCTGGCGATGCTCGCCGGTGGCCTGACGTGGCTGACGGCGCAGGGCCGCCAGCAAGTCGATGGCGTGCGCCTGGTGCAGCAGCGCATTCAGGCGCGCGCGGTGGAAAAGGCCGCGCTGGCGTTCACCGGACAGGCGCTGCAAGACCCGCTGTGGCGCGCCAGCCCGATGTTCTGGCAGGCCCTGCGCGGCCAGCCGCTGAGCTATGAGTTTGCCGGCGGCCAATCGAGCATCCGCATCGTCGACCTGCACACCTGTTTCAACGTCAACAGCCTGATCGGCCCGCAAGCCGATCGGGCCCGCAACCAGTTGCTGCACCTGCTGGGCGACGATATGGCCGCCGAGCGCCTGGCCGACAAGCTGATCGACTGGCTGGACGCCAACCATCAGGCGCGCCTGCATGGCGCAGAAAACCCCGATTATCTGCGCCAGTCACCGGCGCGCCTGGCTGCCAACCAGCCGATGGTCGATATCAGCGAAATCAACCTGCTGGCGCAGGTGACGCCCCGCGTCGCGCAAGCGCTGTGCGCCTTGCCCGAGAACGAAGGCTGGCAGCTCAACGCCAATGCCTTGAGCCTGGATCACTTGCCGCTGCTCGAAGCCCTGTACGAAGGCGAGATCCCGCGCGCGCAACTCACCCGCCTGATCACCGGCCGCCCGCCCGGCGGCTATAAGGACGCCAGCGACCTGCGCAGCGTCATGGGCGCGATGGACGACGACGCATTCGCCCGGCTGAGCGAAGGCCTGCTGCTCAATGGCGATCATTTTCTGCTGCAGATCGAAACCACGCTGGACGGCCAGGCGTTTCGCAGCCAGTACCGGATGCAGGCCCGCGGCGTCGTGAAATGGCACGCGCGGGTGCCGGCGCAGCAGATGGTGGTGCGAGAGCGGCAGGTGGGTGTCGAGCCGCTTTAACCGGCGCCCGATGCCAAGTCCTTGAGGATCGGGCAGTCGGGGCGATGGTCGCCCTGGCAGTGATCGATCAGGTCGCTCAGGGTGTCGCGCAGGCTGGCCATCTCGATGATCTTGCGTTCCAGTTCCTCTACATGTCGCTGGGCCAGCGCCTTGACGTCGGCGCTGGCGCGGCCGCGGTCCTGCCAGAGGGTCAGCAGTTTGCCGGCTTCCTCCAGCGAAAAGCCCAGATCGCGCGAGCGCTTGATAAAGCTCAGGGTGTGCAGGTCCTGCGCGCTGTAGCGGCGGTAACCGCTGTCGCTGCGGTGCGCCGGTTGCAGCAGGCCGATGGACTCGTAGTAGCGGATCATCTTGGCGCTCAGGCCGCTGCGCTGCGCCGCTTCACCGATATTCATGGCGTGTTGTCCACCGGGGTTTTCGGTCTCCAGGCCTTGAGCAACAAGGCATTGCTGACCACGCTGACGCTCGACAGGGCCATGGCCGCACCGGCCAGTACCGGATTGAGGTAGCCCAGCGCTGCCAGCGGCAGACCGATGAGGTTATAGACGAAGGCCCAGAACAGGTTCTGGCGGATTTTCGCGTAGGTCTTGCGGCTGATTTCCAGGGCGGCGGGCACCAGGCGCGGGTCGCCGCGCATCAGGGTAATGCCGGCCGCCTGCATGGCCACGTCGGTGCCGCCGCCCATGGCGATGCCGACATCGGCGGCGGCCAGCGCCGGCGCATCGTTGAGGCCGTCGCCGACCATCGCCACCACCCGGTTGCGCTTGAGGCCGCTGACAATCGCGGCTTTGTCGGCCGGCAACACCTGCGCGTGTACATCGAAGATGCCCAGCGCCTTGGCCACCGCCTGCGCGCTGCCCTGGTTGTCGCCGGTCAGCAGGTGGCTGGTGATACCGCGCTGGGTCAGCTGTTGCACCGCTTCGAGGGCGCCGGGCTTGAGCGTGTCGCCAAAGGCGAACAGGCCGATCACGCTCGGTTGCGGTGCCAGTTCGACCAGCCAGGAGATGGTACGGCCTTCGGCTTCCCAGGTTTGCGCAGACTCTGCCAGCTCGGCCATGGCCAGGTTGTTTTCGTCCAGCAGGCGACGATTGCCCAGCGCCAGTTGCCGGCCTTGTACGGTGGCGGCGATGCCGCGACCGGGCAGGGCGTGGCTGTGTTCGGGCACTTGCAGCGGCAACTGCCATTGCGCGCACACATCCAGCACCGCCTTGGCCAGCGGGTGTTCACTGCCGCGCTGCAAGGTGCCGGCCCATTGCAGCAGTTGTTCTTCGTTGACCCGGGCGGCGCTCATGTTGGTGATGCGCGGGGTGCCGCTGGTCAAGGTGCCGGTCTTGTCGAAGACCACCACCTCAATCTGATGGGCGCGCTCCAGGGCTTCGGCATCCTTGATCAGGATGCCGTGGCGGGCGGCCACGCCGGTACCGGCCATGATCGCCGCCGGCGTGGCCAGGCCCAGTGCGCAAGGGCAGGCGATGACCAGCACCGCGACGGCATTGAGCAGCGCCGCTTCAAGGCCGGCGCCGTAATACATCCAGCCGGCCAGGGTCAGCAGGGCGATGACCAGCACGGCGGGCACGAATACCTGGCTGACTTTATCCACCAGACGCTGGATCGGCGCCTTGCCGGCCTGGGCGTCCTCGACCAGGCGAATGATGCGCGCCAGCACCGTCTCGGCACCCAATGCGGTGGCGCGTACCAGCAGGCGGCCTTCGCCGTTGATGGCGCCGCCGACCACGTGATCGCCGGTGTGCTTGGGCACCGGCAGGCTTTCGCCGCTGATCAGGGCTTCGTCGGCATGGCTTTGGCCTTCGATGACCTGGCCATCGACCGGAAAGCGCTCGCCGGGCCGGACCAGCACCACGTCGTCGAGGCGCAGGGCGTCGATTGCCACTTCGCGCTCCTGGCCGTCGATGACCTGCCAGGCGCGCTCCGGGCGCAGCGCCTCAAGGCCGCGCAAGGCACTGGCGGTCTGGCGTTTGGCGCGGCTTTCAAGGTGTTTGCCCAGCAGCACCAGGGCAATGACCATGGCCGAGGCTTCGAAATACAGGTGCGGTGTGCTGCCGGGGGCCGCGCTGATCCAGGCATAGACACTCAGCCCATAGCCGGCGCTGGTGCCGAGTGCGACCAGCAGGTCCATGTTGCCGGCGCCTGCGCGCACGGCTTTCCAGGCGGCGACATAAAAGCGCGCGCCCAGAATGAACTGCACCGGTGTCGCAAGGGCGAACTGCACCCAGGCCGGCAGCATGGCGTGGATGCCCAGCGGGGCGAGCAGCATCGGGATCACCAGCGGCAAGGCCAGTGCCAGGGCCAGCAGCACCGTCCAGCGCTCGTGGTTGCTCTGGCGTGCGCGGGTTTCACGCTGCCGGGTTTCAGAACCGGGTGCCGACAGGCTGGCTTCATAACCGGCGCGGCTGACAGCGGCGATGAGGGTTTGCGGATCGAGGTCGGGACGGCCCTGGATATGCGCGCGTTCGTTGGCCAGGTTGACCGTCACACTGTCGACGCCTGGCACTTTGGCCAGGGCTCGCTCGACCCTGCCTGCGCAACTGGCGCAGGTCATGCCGCCAATCGGCAGGTCGAAGACGATAGGTTCTTGCATTGTGTTCACTCCCTGAAGGCTCAATGCCTGCAAGGATCAACCTTGACCCAAGGGCAAGGTCAAGGCAATCAATAATTCAGGCCGGCGCGCGTGAGGTACAGGCCATTGAGGTTGGCTGCAATGCGGTACTTGAGGATATCGCCGGCGCGTATCGTGATGCGTGTACTGCTTTGCGCTTCCATGCCCGCCGCGCAGCCGCCGACGGCGCCGGGCAGGCGGGTCAGGCGCACATTCACATCACCGGGCGGCAGGTTGAACGACACCGATTGTTCCTGAAACACGCGGCCCGCCAACTGGTCCTGAACGTAGATGCCGATTTCGCAGGCACTGCCGACTTCAAGGCGCTCGCGGGAAATGATCAGGACGCCGTATTCCTGCTCGGCCTGGACGCCGGGGGCTGCCGCCAGAAGACCGAGAATGCCGAAGAGGCTCAAAGCTGACCAACGCATCGCGGGTACTCCTGTGGAAAACGATGATGGCCAAGCTTGGCCCACTGACGGCGCGAATGCCAGCCCGGCAGATGCAGGCGAAACTTGACCTTGCCCCGATGGCAAGGTTGAGAATGGCGCATCTCACTCAAGGAGGTCATCGATATGCACGTATTCCAGGTTCAAGGCATGACCTGCGGCCATTGCGTCCGCGCGGTCACCCACGTGATTCAAGGCGAAGACCCACAGGCGCGGGTCGAAGTCGATCTGCCAGGCAAGCAGGTGAAGGTCGACAGTACGCTGGCGGCGCAGCGAATCATCGAGTTGATCACTGAAGAGGGCTATCAGGTCCAGCCCTGAAAGCCGCTTCATCCTGGCGAGGCAGTCGTAATTTTTCGCTGCTTCGGCAGTTATCTGTCGGCAAGCCGGGTAGACTGACGCGATGCTTAGCTTGCTTACGGATAGTCGATGAACCCTCGCATTATTCTCATTCTCGGTGCCCTGAGCGCCTTCGGCCCGCTGGCCATCGATTTCTATCTGCCGGGCTTCCCGGCCATGGCCCTTGCGTTCGGCACCGACGAAAAACACGTGCAGTTGACCCTGGCGTCCTACTTTCTCGGGCTGTCGATCGGGCAACTGATCTATGGCCCGGCCGCCGACCGCTTTGGCCGGCGCAAGCCGCTGCTGGTGGGCGTGACCCTGTTTTCCCTGGCGTCGCTGGCCTGTGCATTCGCACCGAATCTGGAGTGGCTGATCGCTGCGCGCTTTGTCCAGGCGCTGGGCGGCTGTGCGGGCATGGTGGTCGCGCGGGCCATTGTCAGCGACAAATGCGATGCCATTGGTTCTGCCAAGGTTTTTTCGCAATTGATGCTAGTCATGGGGCTGGCACCGATTCTGGCGCCGATGCTGGGCGGGGTGATGGTCAATGCCTACGGCTGGCAGTCGATCTTCCTGGCCCTGACCTTGTTCAGCGGCGCTTGCCTGATCGCGGTCACGCGCGGTTTGCCGGAAAGCCTGAGCGTTGATCGGCGCGCACCGTTGAGCGGTGCGCTCAGGCAATACTTCAATCTGCTCGGCGATCGGGTGTTCATCGGCTATGCCTTGAGCGGCGGCATCGCCATGGCCGGGATGTTTTCCTACATTGCCGGCTCACCGTTTGTGTTCATCAAGCTGTATGGCGTGCCGGCCGAGCATTACGGCTGGCTGTTCGGCATGAACGCGGCGGGCTTCATTCTGGTGGCGCAGGTCAATGCACGCCTGCTGCGGCGCTTCGGGCCGGCCTTTTTGCTGTCGCGCGGCATTCTGGTGTATCTGGCGGCGGCGTTGACCGTGCTGGGCATCAGCCTGCTGCGCACCGAACAGTTGTGGCCGTTGCTGGTGCCGCTGTTTGTGTGCCTGGCCAGCCTGGGTTGCATCATCCCCAATGCCTCGGCGTGCGCCATGAACGGCCAGGGCCGTCGCGCCGGCAGCGCCTCGGCTTTGCTTGGTTGCCTGCAATTCAGCGTGGCGGCCGGGGCGTCGAGCCTGGTGGGCGTGTTGCACGACGGCACCGCGACACCGATGACCCTGGTGATCAGCCTGTGTGCGGCGCTGGCGGTCACGGTGTCGATCTACACCGGGCGCCAGGTTGCCCGGCGCGAGGCGCAGAAAGCCGCTGCTTAAAAGCCTTCCAGAACGATCTTGCCTTTTGCCTTGTTGCTCTCCAGCAAGGCATGGGCACGGCGCAGGTTGTCGGCGTTGATGCTGCCGAAGTGCTCGCCGAAGGTGGTTTTCAGCGTGCCGGCATCGATCAGTTGGGCGACGCGGCCAAGCAGGTTGTGCTGCTCGATCATGTCTTCGGTCTGGAACATCGAGCGGGTGTACATGAACTCCCAGTGCAGCGACAGGCTCTTGCGCTTGAGCAGTTTGACGTCCAGGTGCTCCGGGTCGTCGATCAGTGCCAGCTTGCCTTGCGGCTTGAGCGCGTCGACCAGTTGCGCCAGGTGTTGGTCGGTGTGGGTCAGGCTGGCGACGTGGGTCACGTGCGCCACGCCGATACGCTGCAGTTCTTCAACCAGCGGCTTGCTGTGATCAATCACCTCATGAGCACCCAGCTCGCGCACCCAGGCGGCGGTTTCCGGGCGTGAGGCGGTGCCGATCACTTTCAGCGAGGTCAGTTGCCGGGCCAGTTGGGTGAGGATCGAGCCGACACCACCGGCGGCGCCGACGATCAACAGGGTTTGCTCCTGGCCCTGGCCCTGAGCAACTTGCAGGCGTTCGAAGAGCAGTTCCCAGGCGGTGATGGCGGTCAGCGGCAGGGCGGCGGCATGGGCAAAGCTCAGCGAGGCCGGCATGTGCCCGACGATGCGCTCGTCGACCACATGCAATTCGCTGTTGCCGCCGGCACGGGTCAGGTCGCCGGCATAGAACACCTTGTCGCCCGGTTGAAACAGCGTCACCTCGCTGCCGACCGCCTTGACCACCCCGGCGACGTCCCAGCCCAGTACCTTGGCGGCGCCTTCCTGCGGCGCGACATTGCGGCGGATCTTGGTGTCCACCGGGTTGACCGAGATGGCCTTGACCTCGACCAGCAGGTCGCGCGGTCCGGCCACGGGCTCGGGCAGCTCGATGTCTTGCAAGGCGTTTGCATCGTCGATGGGCAATGGCTGGTAGTAGGCGATGGCTTTCATGCGGTGTCCTTCAAGGAGTGATCAATGACGCCATCATTGCCCATTTCCGATCAGGGTAAAACCGGCTAAAACAGCAGGCTCTTTCAATATTATTTTGATAATCGAGGCCTGGATGCTGCGTTTCGACGATTTGCAGTTGTTTGTCAGGGCCGCCGACCTGGGCAGTCTTTCGGCGGCCGCGCGGGCCATGGACGTGTCGGCGGCCGTCGCCAGTGCCGCGCTCAAGCGCATCGAGCAGCAATTGGGCGCGCGTTTGCTGGCGCGCTCGACCCGCAGCTTGCGGCTGACGGCCGAGGGTGAGGGTTTTCTGCAATATGCCCGCGCCGCGCTCAGCAGCCTGGAAGAAGGGCAGCGCTTGCTTGCCGGAAGCCAGGACCAGTGCAGCGGTGTGCTGATGCTGTCGGCACCTTCGGATTTCGGGCGCAATGTGCTGTTGCCGTGGCTGGACGAGTTTCAGCAACAGCATCCTTTATTGAGTGTGCGTTTGCTGTTGGGCGATGGCATTACTGACCTGTTCCGCCAGCCAGTGGATGTCGCGCTGCGCTATGGCGAGCCCGAGGACTCCAGCCTGGTGGCTTTGTCGGTGGCGGCGGACAACCGCCGGGTGCTGTGCGCCGCGCCGGCGTACTTGGCGCGGCATGGCGAGCCGCAGCAGGTCGAACAACTGGCGCAGCATAATTGCCTGCTGTACAGGCTGGCCGAACGCGCCCATGACCACTGGCACTTTGTCGACGGCAAGCGCGAAATCAGCCTGACGGTGCGCGGCGACCGCTTCAGTGACGATGCCGATGTGGTCCGCCGCTGGGCGGTGGCCGGTGCGGGAGTGGCCTACAAGTCGTGGCTGGATGTGGCGGCCGATGTGCGTGCCGGGCGGCTCAAGGTATTGATGCCCGAGCTGTTGGGTGAACGGGCGCCCTTGAATCTGCTGTGTACGCACCGCGCGCAGTTGAGCCGGCCGGTCACCCTGCTGTTGGCGATGCTCAGGCAGCGCTGCGCCGAATGGGGCGCTCAGTCTGGGGAAATGCCCTACAGCACTTTCGGAAAATAGCAGGGGTAAAGACTGCTTTTCGCTGCGAAGTGTCAACATGAACATAATGGCCTGCGGTGCTGGCAGGCACCACGTCGATGATGGCCGTTATCCCGGTGCCTGGGCTCGACAGCCGGGCCTATAATCCCGGACCTGGGAGGGATCGTGCTGTAGTCCGTGGACGGCAGGCGATGGATGAATGTTTCGACAGGGAGTGAACAAATGGATTACGCACCTAGCATCAGCCAGATAGCGGCATTGCTGGCTGATCCCAAGCGCAGTGCGATGCTCTGGGTCTTGATGGATGGCGCTGCACGTCCTGCCGATGAGCTGGCCTTGCAGGCCGGATTGTCGACCGCTTCGGCGGGTGCGCATCTGGCGCGTCTGGCCGCCGGCGGCCTGCTCAAGCAGGAAACCCGGGGGCGAAAGCGGTTTTTCCGGCTGGCCGCGCCGGAAATCGGTGTGGCCGTGCAAGCCCTGGCCAGCGCCTCGCAAGTCAGCGCCGAGCAGATCAGCCGCCTCGTGGCGCAGCCCTTGCCGCCGTTGCCGGTGCGCCGCGCACGGGTGTGTTGCGATCATCTGGGCGGCGAACTGGCTGCCGAGCTGTACCAGCGGCTGCTGGGCGATGGCTGGATTTCGCAGCAGGAGCAGCGTATCGAGGTCACTAGCAAGGGCATGGCCAAGTTTGCCGAGCGCGGCATCTATGTGCCGGCCCTGGCCCAGCGCGAGCGCGAAACGGTCTGCGCCTGCCCCGCGTGTAATGAACGCAGCCCGCATCTGGGCGGCGCGCTGGGGGCAGGATTGCTGCAGTTGTTCATTCAGATGGGCTGGCTGCGCACCACCGAGGAGTCCAACACGCTGCAGATCTCATCCAACGGCCAACGCGAAATCAGCAAGATCGCGTCAGCCGCTTAAGCTCAGGGCTTGACCAGGCGGGCATCCAGGCTGTTTTGCGCCAGGCGTCTGGCCTGGTCTTCGGTCATGCCCAGATGGGTGTGCAGGGCATGGAAGTTTTCCGTCACATAGCCGCCGAAATACGCCGGGTCGTCGGAGTTGACCGTGACCTTCACGCCGCGCTCGAGCATGTCGAGGATGTTGTGCTGGCTCATGTGGTCGAACACGCACAGTTTGGTGTTGGACAGCGGGCAGACGGTCAGCGGGATCTGCTCATCGATGATGCGCTGCATCAGGCGCTCGTCTTCGATGGCGCGTACGCCGTGGTCGATACGCTCGATCTTGAGCAGGTCCAGCGCTTGCCAGATGTACTCGGGCGGGCCTTCTTCGCCGGCGTGGGCCACGGTCAGGAAGCCCTCGCCACGGGCACGGTCGAACACGCGCTGGAACTTGCTCGGCGGATGACCCATCTCCGAGCTGTCGAGGCCGACGGCCACGAACGCATCGCGAAACGGCAGGGCTTGATCGAGGGTCTGCTCGGCCTGTTCTTCACTGAGGTGGCGCAGAAAGCTGAGGATCAGGCCGCTGCCGATGCCCAGTTGGGTCTTGCCGTCTTTCAGGGCCTGGGTGATACCGGCCAGCACCACTTCAAAGGGGATGCCGCGATCGGTGTGGGTCTGCGGGTCGAAGAACGGTTCGGTGTGAATCACGTTCTGCGCCTTGCAGCGCAGCAGATAGGCCCAGGTCAGGTCGTAGAAGTCCTGCTCGGTGCGCAGTACATCGGCGCCCTGGTAATACAGATCGAGAAATTCCTGCAGGTTGTTGAAGGCATAGGCCTGGCGCAGAGCGTCTACGCTGTTCCACGGCAGGGCAATCTTGTTGCGCTCGGCCAGGGCGAATAGCAGTTCGGGCTCCAGCGAGCCTTCGAGGTGCAGGTGCAGTTCTGCCTTGGGCAGGGCGTTCAACCAGTCGTACATGGATTCTTCTCATCAGGTGCGTAGCCTGGCTATTTTACAGATGGCAAAGGGCTTGGGGGATGAAAGCTGACCAAACGGTTGATGCGCATCCGTTGGGCGGCTGAAACCTTTTGACACATTGGCGGCTCTGAGACTGCACGCAAGGTTGCGTCACTCAAGCGGACAAGCACATGGGCTCGATACTCAGGCAAGAAAAACTCCTTCTTCTGGCGATCATCGCGGCGGTGGCCGCCTATGCGCTGGAGCACTCGTTGCTCGGCAATGGCCGCACCGTGGCGTTGATCGCAGGACTGGCGCTGGTGGGCTTTATCGTCTGCGCCTCGATGCGCGTGGCGCATCACGCCGAAGTGCTGGCCGAAAAGGTCGGCGACCCTTACGGCACGATGATTCTGACCCTGTCGGCGGTGCTGGTGGAGGTGGTGATTCTGGCCATCATGATGAGCAACGAACCATCACCCACGCTGGTGCGCGACACTATTTATGCCGCCGTGATGCTCGATATCAACGGCATTCTGGGCCTGGCCGCGCTGATGGGTGGGCTCAAGCATGGCGAGCAGTCGTATAACGACAGCTCGGCGCGCACCTACAGCGTGATGATCCTCACGGCGATGGGCGTGTCGATGGTGGTGCCCGAATTCATTCCCGAAGGCGACTGGAAGCTGTATTCGGCCTTTACCATTGGCGCCATGGTGGTGTTGTATGCGTTGTTTCTGCGCATGCAGGTCGGGCCGCACAGTTACTTCTTCAGTTACAACTACCCGGAAAAGAAACAGCGTCACGGTGCCGATCAGGATCACGGCGCGGCAGGCAACCTGACCCGTTCGATCGCGACGCTGGTGGCCGGTGTGGTGGTTATCGGTGCGCTGGCCGAAGTGATGGCCAAGACCCTGGACCTTGGGCTGGAGGGCAGCGGCGCACCGCCGGTGATGACCGCCGTGCTGGTGGCGGCGATCTCGGCGGCGCCGGAGATTCTTACGGCCTTGCGAGCGGCACTGGCCAATCGCATGCAGTCGGTGGTCAATATCGCCCTGGGCGCGTCGTTGTCCACCGTGATCCTCACCGTGCCGGTGATGGAAGCCATGGCGCTGTACAGCGATCAGCCGTTCCAGATGGCCATGACGCCGGTGCAGACGGTGATGGTGTTCATCACGCTGCTGGTCTGCGCGATCAATCTCAATGACGGGCAGACCAATGCCATTGAGGGCATGACGCATTTCGTGTTGTTTGCGACCTTTATCATGCTCTCGTGTCTGGGGCTGTAACGGGCCGTCTTACCAGACGATGCTTTCGCCTTTGTAATTGATGAAGTGGTGACCGCCTTTGCCGGCGTAGGCATTGAGTTGTTGTACCAGGCCGGTGGTGCTGGTCAGCACATCGATCTCGGCGTTCTCGCCGCCCATGTCGGTTTTGACCCAGCCCGGGTGCAGTGACAACACGGTCGGCCGTGGCTCGGGCAGGCGAGTGACGAAGGTGTTGGTCATCGAGTTGAGGGCGGCCTTGCTGGCTTTGTACAGGCCCATGGTGTCGCCTTCCGGACACGCGACGCTGCCCAGCACCGAACTCATGAAGGCCACGATGCCGGTGTTCGCACGGACCTGACCGACCAGATACTCGGCCAAGCGGATGGGGGCTACAGCATTGGTCAGGAACAATTGGCCCAGCTCGGCAGCGGTCGACTGCGCTGCGCTTTGATGTTGAGCGCCCAGTACGCCTGCGTTGATGAACAACACATCGAATGCTTCACCCTTGAGTTTCTGGATCAGGACCTGCACCGAGGCATTGTCGTCGATGTCGAGGGTTTCGATGTGCACGCCGCCAATGGCCTTCAAGGCATCGGCCTTTTGTGGGTCTCGTACGGTGGCGATGACTTTCCAGTTCTGTTCGGTCAAGCGCTGGACCAGCCCCAGGCCCAGGCCGCGAGAGGCGCCGATGATCAGCGCAGTTTTTTCGGCAGACATGGAAAACTCCTTTTTCTGTGAATGGTTGTCGCGTCAGGTGTCGACAGTGCGGCTTGCAGCCTACTTCAGGCTTGAGCCTGTGGATACAGTGTTTGAAAGCGTGCTGCGCTCAATGTCTCAGCTAATTGTGCAAATAACGATCAACATCCTGTAAGGCCCGGTTTGTAAGGCTTGCAGCGCAGTGTGCTCAGCTTATCCACAGCCGGGTGCACAGTAGATGTGGGCAATTGATCGATCATGGCTGTTCAGGTGTGTGCAGCATGATCCGGCCACGGCTCAGGTCGGCCAGTTGCCTGCGCAGGGTGTCGACATGTTCCGGGCCTACGGCAATCAACAGCTGCACGCCATTGGCGGTGAAGGTTTCTTCTTCTATAAGGCCGTTGAGTTCGGCCAGCCGCAGTTTGACCAGGGTCAGTTCGCTGAAGCTGCACGCGAGGTTGAACGGTTGGCGATTGATCAGCGCTACTCGTTCGGCCTGTTGCAGGCATTTGTTCGCGCCTCCGCCATAAGCGCGGGCCAGGCCGCCGGTCCCCAGTTGAATGCCGCCGTACCAGCGGATCACCAGCACCACCACCTGATCGAAGTCTTGCGCTTCGATGGCGGCCAGGATCGGCCGGCCAGCGGTACCGCCGGGTTCGCCGTCGTCATTGCTGCGGTATTGGCCGCCGAGTTTCCAGGCCCAGCAGTTGTGAGTGGCGTCCAGATCGCTGTGCTGGTCTATAAAGGCTTGTGCTTCGGCGGGGCTGCCGATGGGGCCGGCGAAGGTGATGAAGCGGCTTTTGCGGATGTCTTCGCGAAATTCACAAAAGCCGGCGAGGGTAGAGGGCATGCGCTGTGTCCGACCGGTTACGGGGTACGCATATTACAAGGCGGGCGGCGTCAACCCGCAACCCTTGAGGATGATGCGGATCAGGTTATCGGCGGCCTGGTCCATGTCCTGGCGGGTCAGGCGGCTGCGGCCGGTGATGCGGCAGATCTGATGGGCGAAGTCGGCGTAGTGCTGAGTACTGCCCCACAGCAGGAAAATCAGATTGACTGGATCGATCGGGTCCATCTTGCCGGCATCGATCCAGGCCTGAAACACGCCAGCACGTTCGCGGAACCACTGACGGTAGTCCTGGTTGAAATGCTGAGTGATGCATTCGCCACCGCTGATGATTTCCATGGCAAAGATTCGCGAGGCCTGCGGGTGGCGTCGCGAGAACTCCATCTTGGCGCGGATATAGGCCGCCAGGGCGATGGCCGGGTCGTCATCCACCGCCAGATTGTTAAAGGTGTTGTCCCATTGCTCGATGATGTCGCTGAGCAAGGCGATATACAGCCCCTGCTTGTTGGTGAAGTAGTAATGCAGGTTGGCTTTGGGCAGACCGGCTTTCAGGGCGATGGCATTCATGCTGGTGCCCTTGAACCCGTGCCGGGCAAACTCGTCCTCGGCGGCCTTGAGAATGAGTTGCTGATTCTTCTGGCGAATGCGGCTGGCCGGCTTGCCTATGGGCGTGCTGTGCGCGGGGATTTCGAGGGGCATGGGGCACTTCCGCAGATCAGGGGTACGAGGGTGGCTATGGGCTGACAGATAACGCACCCGTGTGAATCCTACAAGTGCTATTGGTAATTTTGTCCGACAATATTTGCATCGTGGTCTACACTCCCTCTCTCTATATAGAAGAAGTGCTGTTTGCGGAGGGTTAGGGCGTTAATTTCACAATAGTGAAATTAAGTGTTGACGCCCCGTCTCAGCGCTCTATAATGCGCACCATTCCCGCCGCGGAAGAAACTGAAAACTCCTTGAAGATCAACGAGTTAGATGTGAAAACGGCGA